>CAZOQL010000079.1:0-12035 GCA_964582005.1 uncultured Flavobacteriaceae bacterium
AAATATGATTTCGACTTATTTAAGTCCCGTTTCAAATACCAT
This sequence comes from uncultured Flavobacteriaceae bacterium, assembly GCA_964582005.1. Lineage (GTDB taxonomy): Bacteria > Bacteroidota > Bacteroidia > Flavobacteriales > Flavobacteriaceae > S010-17. The sequence goes on from CAZOQL010000079.1 coordinate 43, forward strand.
TATAGATGAGCTAGTTGCTTATACCGAAGAACGTTTTGGAAGTAAATTATTAATTCATAGCGAAAATAATTTTCCTGAATTAAAAGGAGTTAATGTCGCAATTATTGGTGTTAATGAAGATAGAAGTGCCATAAATAACAAAGGTACAGGAAAAAATTTTTCAATAATAAGACGTGAATTATATAAATTATATGCAGGCAACTGGCATATAAACATGGTGGATCTAGGTAATATTATCAAAGGAAATTCAGAAAAAGACACTCATTTTGCCTTACAAGAAACCATACAATTTTTAATTAAAAAAAAGATAATTCCTATTATTTTAGGTGGTAGTCAAGCATTAACCTATAGTATGTATCGAGCTTATGATAATTTAGAACAGACCGTAAATTTAGTTTCGGTTGATAATAAATTTGATTTAGGTCAATTAGACAATACGTTAAATTCTAGATGTTATTTGAGTAAAATTGTAATGGATGATCCTAATAATCTATTCAATTTTAGTAATATAGGTTACCAAACATTTTTTAATTCACAAGATGAAATAGATTTAATTAAAAAATTATATTTTGATAGTTATCGCTTAGGCTTAGTTAACAAAGACCTGACAATTGTAGAGCCAATTATGCGAGATGCAGATTTGGTTTCTGTTGACATAAGCGCTTTACGAAAAACAGAAGCTCCAGCAAACAATAATACTACGCCAAATGGGTTTTATGGTGAAGAAATGTGTGTAATTATGCGTTATGCTGGTTTAAGTGATAAAATTTCCTCTTTAGGAATATTTGAATACAACTCTGTATTAGATGATAAAAAACAAACAGCACAATTAATAGCACAAATGATTTGGTATTTTTTGGAAGGTCTTAATTTTAGGATAAAAGAATATCCATTTGAATCCAAAAAAAATTACATAAAGTACATAGTGCCAATTGATAATGATGTTATAAATTTTTATAAAAGTAATAAAAGTAATCGTTGGTGGATGGAAATAAAAAATAATAAATTTAAAAAAGAGACCTTAATTCCATGTACTTATAATGATTATTTAGAAGCAAACAATCAAACGATACCCGAAAGATGGTGGAAAACAATAAAAAAATTAACTTAATTTATACTAAAGTAATTTTGTTTGCGTTTTGAGAGATATTATAGCTGTTTTTGATAGAAAAAATCTGTTATAGAATTGTGTAATTAAAAAAATAGTAATAGGTTTACGCCCTCATTAAATAGGAAACAATCTAAATAATGGTATAGTAAGTGTAAAATTGATATTTTAATTTATTAAAAATGCAGGTTTTACTTGTGATAAACTAATTTTAAGAAATGAAAAAACAAACGTTATTTGTAATTGTATTAGTGTCTTTATTTGTTTTCAGTTGTGGATCAAATGATAAGGGACAACTTATTGGAGTAAAAGCAAAGAAAAAGTGGTTTTCTGAAAAACCATTCGGTACGGTTTTGATTCCTGGCGGTGCGTTTACAATGGGTAAACAAGATGAAGATATCCAAGGCTCATTAAGTACGCCTACAAGGACAGTTACTGTTCGTCCAGTATATATGGATGAAACAGAAATCACCAATAGTGAATATCGTCAGTTTGTTCATTGGGTTCGTGATTCAATTATTAGAACACAACTAGCCATGTTGGCTGAAGATGCAGATGCTTCTGGACCATTAGTAAATTATAAGTTTAAAGATTCTACTTCTGGTGGTGGTGTGTATTATAAATATATGATGGATACTTACGGGAGTTTAGGAGATCTTAATTCACCAACCGAAGGAAAAGTATTAAATTGGGATGAAAAATTAATATACAATACCGATGACTTTTTAAATGCAGAATATGCCGAAGTCATGGATAGTATGTATTTAAAAACAAGTGAAACCTTTGATGGTAAAAGAATTTTAAATGCGGATAAAATAATGTTTGCTTTTTACACCTTTGATGGTGAGGAAGCTGCTAGAAATAAAAACATTGATAGAAGTGTATTTATCAAACGTGAAGAATTGAATGTCTATCCAGATACTACTGTTTGGATTAAAGATTTTAATTACTCGTATAATGATCCAATGCATCAAGAATATTTTTCGCATCAAGCTTATGACGACTATCCAGTAGTAGGCGTTACTTGGAAACAAGCAAAAGCTTTTTGTAATTGGAGAACTCAAATAAGAAATAAATACATCAGTACCAAAAAAAATAAAGTCAAAGAACCATTTTTTAGATTACCAACCGAAACGGAGTGGGAATTTGCAGCTCGTGGTGGTTATCAATATGGTAAATACCCTTGGGGAAATCCTTATCCATTTAGTGATAGAGGTTGTTTTTTAGCAAATTTCAAACCACAACGTGGTGATTATGCATTAGATGGTGCTTTATATACAATGGAAGCTAAGTCGTATAATGCCAATGGTTTTGGTTTGTATAATATGGCTGGTAATGTTTCTGAATGGACGAATACTGCATACAATCCAACTTCTTACTTAATAGGTTCTACGATGAATCCTAATGTAGAAGATAAAGAAAATCATCGTAAAGTAATACGTGGTGGATCTTGGAAAGATGTAGCTTATTTCTTAGAGGTAAGTACGAGAGATTTTGAATATGGAGATACTGCAAGAAGTTATATTGGCTTTAGAACAGTACAAGATTATTTAGGAAAAATCAAATAAAAAATTAACCAAATTAGTAATAAAAACAACTTTAAAACAAACAAATTATGGCTTCAAAAGGTAAATTAGTAAAAAGAATATTTCACATGGCATACAGTATTGGTGGTGCTGTTGTAATATTAGGTGCGCTAGGTAAAATTATGCATACTTCTGTATTTGGAATACCTGGTGGATTATTATTAACCATTGGATTATATGTTGAAGCTGCAATTTTCTTTGCTTCTGCTTTTGAACCAATTGATGATGATATTGATTGGGCTTTAGTATATCCTGAGTTGGCTGATGGAACTGCTTCTGCTAAGAAATCTAAAGCTTTAGCAAATGACGATGCACAAGGAATGTTATCACAAAAATTAGATACTATGTTAAAAGAAGCAAAATTGGATAGTAGTTTAATGAGTAGTTTGTCAGAAAGTATTACAAATTTCAAAGGTGCTGCTGATAATATTAAACCAGCAGTAGATTCAATTTCTGCAACAAATAAATATAGTGAACAATTAGCTTTAGCTGCGAGTCAAATGGAGTCTTTAAATAGCTTGTATAAAGTACAAATCGAAAGCACAAGTCGCCAAGCTGAAATTAATGATGCAGTAGCAAATAACGCAGGTGCATTACAGCAACAAATGGCTTCTTTAACAAATAATTTATCTTCTTTAAATGGCGTTTATGGAGGTATGTTATCTGCAATGTCAACTAAATAATACTAATAGGATTTATTAATTAAATAATTTAAAAAACAAATTTTATTATGGCAGGAGGAAAACTATCCGCAAGGCAGAAAATGATTAACTTAATGTACCTTATTTTTATTGCAATGTTAGCAATGCAAATGAGTAAAAAAGTACTATCTTCTTTTGGAAGAATGAATGATACGTTAATTGGAGCAAATACATCTTCAGCTAACGCAAATACAGCTAGTCTAACTAGTTTAGCAACATTAGCAACTGATCAACCACAAAAATATGGACCACTTAATGATACAGCTAAAAAATTAAGTACACTATCTAATGATTTTAATGCGTATTTAGAAGGTGTAAAAACCAAATTTAAAGCATCTCTAGAAGATATTAATGATTTTGAATCGCAAAGTGGTAGTGATGCCGTTGATAAAATTTTCTTTGAAAATGGGAAAAATACAGCTGCAGGACAAGAATTTGTAGACAAAATAAATGCATATAGAGAAAATGTTTTGAAATTATTGGGAACCGACTTTAACCCAGAAATTTTAGCAAAGGTGAAGTCTAAATTTAATACGGATCCAGACATAGTTGGTAAAAAAGGTAAAGAACCTTGGTTAATGAGTCGTTTTGAAGGTTTTCCTTTAATTGCATCAAGAACCAATATTACGAAAATGCAAAATGATATAAAGTCTACCGAAACAGAAGTTTATGGCACTTTGGTTGGTGGACAAATGAAATCGGATGTTTCGTTAAAAAATTACGAAGCAATGGTTGTATTTAGTAAAAATGCATATTATCCGGGTGAACGTTTAGAAGGTAAAATTGTATTAGGTAAAAATGACCCTAGCTTAATGGCAAGTAAAGTAATTGTTAATGGTGTCGCTATTAGTAAAGCTAATATTCAAGCTGGTCAAGTAAAACTAAGTAAAACAGCAGGAAATGTTGGTGAACATGAAATAAAAGGTAAATTTTATTTTATGGAGAATGGAGAGGAAATTTCTATTGATATTGTTGGCGGTAAATATTCTGTAATACCAAAACCAAACGAAGCAGTAATATCTGCGGATAAAATGAATGTGGTTTATAGAGGTTTAGCAAACCCAATTACGATTTCTATACCAGGTGTGCCTAATAATAAAGTTACAGGTTCAGCAAATGGTTTAGTAAATAAAGGTGGTGGAAAATATATGATGAATCCACCAGCGCAAAAAGAAATAAAAATTAATGTTACGGGTAAATTACCAAGTGGTGAGACAGTTCGTTCTAGTAAAATGTTTAGAATTAAGAATATTCCATCACCAATGGGTACAATTCGTGGTTCTTCGGGATATCAAAAAATGTCTAAGAGTAGTTTAGTGAAATCTACTATTGGAGCAAAATTAGAAGATTTTGTCTTTGATTTGCAAATAGGCGTTTCTGCATTCTCCGTAAAAGTACCAGGTAAAGCAACTATTAAAGTTAGAGGGAATCGTTTTGATGCTACTGCAGTTCGTGCTATTAACAAAGCAAGACGTGGTGATGTTATAACTATTTTAAATATTAAAGCAAATTTAAAAACGAATTCATCGTATCGTTTAAAGAAACCAGCAATGGTTTCTATAGAAATAACTAGTTAATCTTTAATTAAATTGTTACAAGTAAAATTAGAGAGATATAAAATTAAGTATAAAATTATGAGTTTAAAAAAAGGATTATTTATTTTGTTTTTTGCAATGTTAGGAACTAATATAGTTCAAGCACAAGCAAATTTATTAAATGCTACTATCCCAGAAGAAATTGGTGTGAAAACCGATGATCAATTAGCTGCAGATAATGACAAGCCGTTGCCTTATGGCTATATTGGTGATAGAGATATTTTATGGTCAAAAATGGTTTGGGAATATATTGACTTAAATGAAAAAATAAATTTACCTTATTATTATCCTGCGGATACTTCAAATATTGGTACGGATAGAAGGTCGTTATACGATACTTTATTAAGAGGTATTAACAGAGGCGATATTGTAGATATTTACGATGATTCTTATTTTGTAGATAAGCTTACTGTTAAAGAGGTTAAAGAACGTTTAGTTAAAATTGATACAACCGATGAGGGAATTGATTTATTTAACTTAGGGCAACCTGTACCAGAGGAACATATTGATATTAGATATTTACAATCTGCCGATATTGAAGGTTTTAAAATTAAAGGACTTTGGTATTTTGATAAAAGACAAGGCGAGTTAAAGTATCGTTTGTTAGGTGTAGCACCAATGTCACCAGATGTTCAATTTATTGATGCAGATGGTACAGATACTGGTGATATTTCTGAGTTAGTTCCTTTGTTTTGGATATGGTATCCTGGAGTTAGAGATATTATGCACGAAATGAAAGTATTTAACTCAAAAAACTCTGCTCATCCATTATCTTTTGATTTGTTATTAAATGCAAGACGATTTAATTCGAATATTTATAGAGAAGCAAATGTTTATGGTAATAGAGATGTTAAGGATTATATTAAAAACAATTCTTTATTCCAAGTATTAGAATCTCGTATGATTAAAGAGCGTATTAGAGATTACGAATTAGATATGTGGAATTACTAAAAATAATTTTATAATACAGATTAAAAACTCTTGCTTTTGCAAGAGTTTTTTTTTGCTTTAACTTTACAATTACTACCTTTGTATTATGCAAGTAGATTATATTATTGTAGGTTTAGGTTTGGCTGGCTTAGCATTTGCTGAAACATTACAAAATAACAATAAATGTTTTATTGTATTTGAAGATGCTTCTCAAAATTCTTCTAAAGTAGCAGCTGGCATGTATAATCCTGTGGTATTAAAACGCTTTACACCAGTTTGGAATGCCAAAGAGCAACTACAGATAGCATTGCCTTTTTTTAAATCGTTAGAAAAAAAATTCAATGCCCAATACTTATTTGAAATCCCTATTAAAAGAGTATTTAAATCCATAGAGGAGCAAAACAATTGGTTTGTAGCTTGTGATAATCCGTTATTAAAAGAATATATGGTACAAGCGATTGAAAAAAATAAAAATAAGCATATAATTGCACCTTTTGCTTTAGGAAATTTAATAAATACAGGTAAACTAGATATAAATGCGTTATTAAATGATTATACTAACTATTTAAAAAAAGAACATCTGTTAATAAACGAAACATTTAAGCATGCTAATATTTCGTTTACAGAAGGTAAAGTTTTATATCAAAATATTAGAGCAAATCACCTTGTTTTTTGCGAAGGATTTGGCTTAAAAGACAATCCGTTTTTTAATCATTTACCAATGAATGAGGTAAAAGGAGAATTAATTACGATTCATGCACCAGAATTACAAATTAATTTTATGCTTAAAGCAGCCATATTTGTACTTCCGTTAGGTGATGATTTATATAAAGTTGGTGCAACTTTTAATTGGAAAGACAAAACAGCAAAACCATCTCAAGAAGGTAAAAAAGAATTGATTAAAAAATTAGAAAAAACTATAGAGTCAAAATATACTATTATAGATCATATTGCTGGCATTAGACCAACTATAAAAGACCGAAGACCATTAGTGGGAATCCATCCAAAACACAAGCAATTAGCTATTTTAAATGGTTTGGGTACACGTGGTGTTATGATTGCGCCTTTAATGGCAGAAAAACTATTTGATCTATTAGAAAAAAATATTCCTTTGGAAAAAGAAATAAATATTGAACGGTTTAAATAAAAACTATTTATCCTTTAACTGTTCTTCTTTTTCATAACTAACAAATATATTAATATATATAATACGAGAAAGTTTTAACATAATTGGTGTAAAAAGTATTAAAGAAACAAAAACAGTAATAAAACTTACCAATAAATCAAAACCCAATAAAGTACAAATAATTACTATCATTATAGAGGTAGCAACAGATAAACCGTAAGAAACATACATAGCACCATGATAAAATGAAGGCTCTAACATATATTTCAAATTACATTCATTACATTTATCATAGATAGTTAGTATCTTTTTTAGTTTAAAAGGGTTTTTCTCCACATAAAAATCACCATCGTGGCATCTAGGACATTTACTTTTAAAAATACTAAATAATTTACTTCCTTTTTTTAACATACTAATAGATTACTGCTTTAAATTCTTTATTTTCGCTTTTTTAAAAAAGCAAAGATAAAAGAATAAACTAATTTAATTGTAACATTTAATGCTTAACGCTCATAACATTACCGTTTCTTTTTCAGGAGAAGAATTATTTTCAGGAATTACCTTTAAACTAATTGCAGGAGATCGTATTGGTTTGGTTGGTAAAAATGGTGCTGGAAAATCAACCTTATTAAAAATAATTTCGAAAGAACAAGAGTATGATAAAGGAACTATTGCTTTTGAAAAAGATATTAAAATTGGTTTTTTAAAACAAGATATTGAATTTGAGAAAGGTAGAACAGTTTTAGAAGAATCGTATCAAGCTTTTGAAGACATTATAGAAATTGAAAAAAAATTAGAAAAAGTTAATACACAGCTTGCAGAAAGAACGGATTATGAAAGCGAGTTTTATAGTAATTTATTACACGATTTAGATGATTTACAGCATAGATACGAATTGCTTGGCGGTTATAATTACCAAGGTAAAACGGAGAAGATATTAAAAGGTTTAGGATTTACCACGACGGATTTTAATAGCTTAACCGAAACATTTTCAGGCGGTTGGCGTATGCGAATTGAATTGGCAAAACTCCTTTTGCAAGATAATGATATTTTACTATTAGATGAGCCGACAAATCACCTAGATATTGAATCTATTATTTGGTTTGAAAACTTTTTAAAAGGTTTTACAGGTGCTATTATGATGGTTTCACACGATAAAATGTTTTTAGATAATGTAACAAATCGTACCATTGAGATTTCTTTAGGGCAAATTTATGACTTTAAAAAAGCCTATTCTGGTTATTTAATTTTGCGATCAGAAATTAAAGAAAAGCAATTGCAATCGCAAAAAAATCAAGAGAAGGAAATTAAAAGAACCGAAGATCTAATTAACAAGTTTAGAGCCAAAGCAAACAAAGCATCTATGGCACAATCTTTAATTAAAAAACTAAATAAAGTAGAGCGAATTGAAGTAGACAATGATGATAATGCAGTAATGAAAGTACGTTTTCCAGTTTCTATTACACCAGGAAAAATTGTTTTTGAAATAGAAAATTTATCGAAAAATTATGAAGAAAAACAAGTTCTACAAGATGTAAATTTATTGATTGAACGTGGTAGTAGATTAGCATTTATTGGTCAAAATGGACAAGGAAAATCCACTTTAGCCAAAATACTGGTAAATGAGATTGATTTTAAAGGGCAATGTAAACATGGACACAATGTGCAAATTGGTTATTTTGCACAAAATCAATCGGAATATTTAGATGGCAACAAAACAGTTTTAGAAATTATGGAAGATGCTTCATCCGATACCAATCGTATGAAAGTGAGAGATATGTTAGGAGCATTTTTATTTGGTGGTGATGCCGTTGATAAAAAAGCAAGAGTACTTTCTGGTGGCGAACGCAACCGATTAGCAATTTGTAAAATGCTACTAAGTCCGTTTAATGTATTGATTATGGATGAACCAACAAATCACCTAGATATTGCTTCTAAAAATGTACTTAAACAAGCTTTAAAAGATTATGAAGGCACATTAATCTTAGTATCACACGATAGAGATTTTTTGCAAGGTTTAACCGATAAAGTGTACGAGTTTAAAGATAAAAAAATTAAAGCATATTTAGGAGATATTAATTACTACTTAGAATCGCACCAATTAGAAAACATGCGAGAAGCTGAAAAAAAATTAAATAAAAAAGAAATTGTTACTAAGACGGTTAATATAGATAATAAGACCAAAAGAGAAAACGACAAAAACTTAAAACGTCTTAAAAATAAAGTAAGTAATTTAGAAAATAAAATTGCTAACTTAGAAAAAGAAGTAGCTAATTTAGATATAGAATTAGCTCAAGACTACGATGTAGTTTCTAGAAAAGAAGGTTTTTTTGACAACTACCAAGCAAAGAAAAAACAAATTAAAAACATGGAGCAAGATTGGGGAAAATTGGTAGAAGAAATAGATGTTTTAGAAGTTTAATAAAAAACATCCAAAGCCTCATTATACGCACTTTCAAAACTCATAGCGCTTAAATTTGTATCTGCTTTTTGTTGCGTAAAATAGGTCAATAATTTTTCGGTTGGCATATTGCCAGTCAATGCATCTTTTGCCATTGGGCAACCGCCAAAACCTTTAATTGCACCATCAAAACGATTGCAACCAGCTTTAAATGCGGCATCTACTTTTTCGTGCCACGTTGTTGGTGTAGTATGTAAATGTGCGCCAAATTCTATTTTTGGATATTGCGGAATCAAATTTTTAAATAAATAAGCAATTGTTTTGCCATCGGCAACACCAATAGTATCGGATAATGAGAGGATTTCAACACCCATTTCAGAGAGCTTTTCAGTCCAATTAGCAACCACATCTACATTCCAAATATCACCATACGGATTGCCAAAACCCATTGATAAATAGGCAACTACTTTTTTATTGGTTTTAACGGCAATGTTTAATATTTCATCTAAAGTTTCTATAGATTCAGGTATTGTTTTACCTGTATTTCGCATTTGAAAATTTTCTGAGATAGAAAAAGGATAACCCAAATAATTAATTTCTTCAAATTTACTAGCATCCTTTGCACCACGAATATTAGCAACAATAGCTAGTAATTTACTTTCCGTTTTACTTAAATCTAATAAGGATAATACTTTGGCAGTATCTCGCATTTGTGGTATTGCTTTTGGCGAAACAAAACTTCCAAAATCTATCGTATCAAAACCAACTCTTAATAAAGCATTTATATATTTTGCTTTAGCTTCACTGGCAATAAAATGTGATTTAATACCTTGCATGGCATCTCGTGGACATTCAATTATTTTAACTTTTTTTGACATTTAGATTGTTGAAATAAAGCTTTGGTAAAAATACATTTTATAATAGAATAAAAATTCCGATACCAATAAAAATTATAATTTGTGCTGTTTTTAAGTATTGATGAAACTTCTTATTATCTCGTAATATACGAGTCATTTTATCTGCTAAAAAAGAAATGATACTAAAAATAACGAAGGCTTGTAGCATAAATAACAAGCCTAAACTTATAATTTGAGGTATGATATTTTCTTGAGTATAATTAATAAATTTAGGGAAAAATGCCAAAAAAAAAATAGCTACTTTAGGGTTTAACACATTCATTAAAAAACCTTGCTGGTATAATTTTATTAACGATTTTTTTGGAATAGTATCTGAATTTAACTCTATTACTTCTGAAGATTTATAAACCTTAAATGCCAAATAAAACAAATACAAAGCGCCTAAAAATTTAAGGGTAAAAAATAAATTTTCACTTTTCTTTAATACTTCCGAAATGCCAAAAGCAATTAAAGTAACATGAATTATAATACCCGAAACTAAGCCTAATGCAGTAGTTATTCCATGTTTTTTTCCATTAGTGATGCTTTGCATTAAGACATAAATAATATCTGGCCCAGGCAATATGGTCAATAATGCTGATGCCGTTAAAAAAGCAAGAATCGTTTCTGTTTGCAATAGGTTTTTATTTTGAATATGCTAAATTACATTTTTTATCTATCTTTGTTTCAAAGAAAATAAAAATGACAAAAATAAAAATATACCACAATGCCAGATGTAGTAAGAGTAGACAAGGTTTGTGTATTTTAGAAGATGCTAAACAAGATATTGAGGTAATAAACTATTTAAAAACGCCACCAAGTAAAGAAGAACTTCAAAATTTATTAAAAATGTTGGGCTTTTTACCAATGCAATTAATTAGAAAAGGGGAAGCAATATGGAAAGAAAAGTTTAAAGGAAAAGAACTAACCGATGCCGAAATACTACAAGCAATGTTAGATTACCCAAAATTGATTGAAAGACCAATAGTTGTAAAAGGTACGAAAGCTGTTGTTGGAAGACCACCAGAAAATATAACCAATTTATTGGGATAGGATTTTATAGAAGGTACAGAAAAAATTAGAACTAGCGAATTAACTAAACTATTTTATGGCATCAATATTTGGTCATGCATTGGCTTCTATTGCAATTGGTAATGGATTTATTGGATCTAAAAAAACCATTAAATTTTGGCTTTTAGGTGTTTTCTGTGCTATAATTCCTGATGCGGATGTGGTAAGTTTTAAATTAGGAATACCTTATGCTAGTTTTTGGGGACATCGTGGCTTTACACATTCTATTGTATTTGCTATTCTTTTAGGAGCTTTAATTACATTTTTGTTTTATCGTAATAAATCCTTTTTTCGATATTTTATATTCTTTTTTTTAGCAACCCTATCACATGCTTTATTAGATGCCTTAACTACTGGCGGTTTAGGAGTTGCTTTTTTTGCGCCATTTAATAATACACGTTATTTTTTTCCTTGGAGACCAATACAGGTATCACCCATTGGTGTTGCTAACTTTTTTACACAAAGAGGTTTTAATGTTATTAAAAGTGAACTTATTTGGATTGGTTTACCGAGTATCGTTTTTATAACAGTAATTAAGTTTGTAAATAAATCGAAAGGTTCTTGACTTTATCTTTTTTT
>CAZOQL010000080.1:0-11975 GCA_964582005.1 uncultured Flavobacteriaceae bacterium
TATTAGAACCTGCTACAACATCCGAAAACCCAACCGATAAATCGACTGCATTTTCACATAACATTCGCCACATATTTTTAGCGTGCTCGCCATGTAATTTACCAAAAGCAGGATCTTCAAACACAACAGCATCATGGTAAAAAGAAACCATTTTTTCAGCATCTAAATCTTGAAAAGAAGTATAAAATTGTTCAATTATTGTTTTCATAAATAATTTTTATTTAAAACACACTGGTAATATTTCGCCTTTTACTAAGCAATATTTAGTAACTAATTTTTCTTCTATTTCTTTAGAGTAATCTACTTCATTCACTTTAAAACCAACAGAGCGAAGTCTATCAAAGTAATCTTTTCCATAAACACGAACGTGATCGTATTGACCAAAATGTTTGGCACGTTCTTCGGGTGAAATAATACTAAAATCTTCATAGGTGTTTTTTAAACTCATGTCTTGTGGAATTTGAAAAATCCCCATACCATTTGGTTTTAAAACACGATATAATTCACGCATTGCTTTAATATCATCTTCAATATGTTCTAAAACGTGATTACAAAATATAATATCAAAACTATTATCTTTAAAAGGTAAATCTAAAATGTCTGCTTTAATATCTACAATAGGTGAGTATAAATCCGCTGTTATATAATCTAAGTTTTTTAGTTTTTTAAATCGTTTTAAAAAGCATTGTTCTGGCGCCATATGCAATACTTTCTTTTTTGCTGTAAAGAAATTTGTTTTATTTTTTAAATACAACCAAAGTAATCTATGTCGTTCTAAAGACAAAGTACTTGGTGATAAAACATTGGGTCTTTGTATTGCGTATCCGTAGGATAAAAATTTTCTAAAACTCTTATTATCTATAGGGTCTGTAAAAGTGTTTCCTTTATAAAGTAAGTTTAAAAAAGGGCTTGCTAAATAGCTTATTTTGATTAAATAAGGCCTTGGAATTATATTAAGTATTGTTTTTAAAAAAGACATGTATTAATTACGAAATTCATTTTCCTCATCACTAACAATCCCCAAAGAATCATACACATATTTAAAGGTAGAAAGCAACTCAGGTTTACCATTTACAATAGCAATATCGTGTTCAAAATGTGCCGATGGTTTTCCGTCAGCCGTTAAAATTGTCCAACCATCGCGTAAGTGTTTATTTTTATGTGTACCCATATTTACCATAGGTTCAATGGCAACTACCATTCCTTCGAGTAATTTTTTCCCACGACCTCTACGTCCATAATTTGGCATTTCAGGATCTTCGTGCATTGTTTTTCCTAAACCGTGACCTACTAATTCTCTTACAACACCATAGCCATGTTTTTCACAATAATTTTGGATTGCATAGCCAACATCACCAACTCGATTACCAATTTTTAAGGCCCGTATTCCTTCGTATAAACTTTCTTTAGTTACCTGAAGTAGTTTTTTAATTTCAGCATCAACCTCTCCAACTTCAAAAGTATAGGCGTGATCGCCATAAAAACCATTCATTACAACACCGCAATCTACCGAAATTATATCGCCACTTTCTAAAGGTTTATCATTTGGTATTCCGTGTACAACTTGTGCATTTGGACTCATACATAAAGTGTTCGGAAAATCATATAATCCTAAAAATCCTGGAATTCCATTATGATCTCTAATAAATTCTTCCGCCAACTTATCTAAGTATAAAGTAGTAACGCCTGGTTTAATTTCAGACGCCACCAAGCCTAAGGTTTTAGATACCAACAAAGCGCTTTGACGCATCAATTCTATTTCTTCGCGTGTTTTAATTTTTATCATAAAGTAACTTTATGACCACAAAGATACGTTATTACTCTAAAATTAGAAGTATTATTAGTAGTTTTGAACATTGTAACTCAAGTTACATTGTAAAATATAAAATGGTTGGTTATTTGCAACAATAAATTTAATAATTAAATAAAAATAATAATATGGGATTTTTCAACTTTATGAGCGGCGGAAGCGATACTAATGCAATAAAAGATTATTTAGATAAAGGCGCTGTAATTTTAGATGTTAGAACTCCAGCAGAATGGGCTGAAGGTCATACAAAAGGAGCAAAATTAATTACTTTAAATGATGTGCCACAAAGTGTAAATAAAATAAAAGCTTGGAACAAAGCGGTTATTATTGTTTGTCGTAGTGGTGGACGAGCAGGAACTGCACTAAACTATTTAAAAAATGCGGATATTGATGCAATAAATGGTGGTGCTTGGCAAAGTGCGGATATTTAGTAGTACTAATACATCAAATAAATAACAAATCCTTATGAAATAAATTCATAAGGATTTTTGTCTTTTATAGTAAAATGTTTGTCTTTACAATTTACTCTGCTAACAAATTATTTATAGCGTCTAAATTTGGTGTTAAAATCACTTCAATTCTTCTGTTTTTTGCTTTTCCAGTTGTGGTTGTATTACTACTTATTGGCACGTATTTTCCTCTTCCAGCAGCAGTGATTCTAGATGGTTTTACTTGATTTTGAGTTAAAATTCGAACAATGGCTGTTGCTCGTTTGGTAGATAAATCCCAATTATCGCTTATGGAGCTATTTCCTTTATAAGGTACATTATCGGTATGACCTTCAATGAGTACTTCTATATCTTTATTTTTCGCCAAAACTTTAGACAATTCAACAACAGCTCTTTTTCCTTGGCTACCAACTAACCAAGATCCTGAAGAAAATAACAACTTGTTTTCCATAGAAACGTATACTTTTCCATTTTTTTGATGTACTGTTAAGCCTTTACCTTCAAAGCCTTTTAATGCCATTGAAATAGCATTTTTTAATTGTTGCATTTTAGCTTCTTTTGCAGCCATTAAAGTTTCCAATTGAGTAATTCTTTCGGTACCAGTTGCTAATGCTCCTTTTAATTTTTCTAGTCTTAGATTTTCGGAAATAAGTGCAGTTTCTTTTGCATTTAATTTTTTAGATAATTCTAAAATTTCTTGTGCTTTTGCGTTTAAATCGGACGCGCTACTTTTAGATAATTCTTCATACAAAGCTTCTAATTGTTTCTTTTTAGATTCTAAGGCAACCACATCATCTAATAAAACAGTTTTTGCTGTACCTAAACTATCTACGCTTTTCTGTAATTTTTTATTGGCATTTTCTAAGTCTTTCGTAGTCGAAAATAAATCATCATTTTCACCAACTAAATTTTGATTTCTACTTTTTAATTTAGAATATTTACCTTCTAACTCTTCGTATACTTTTTTAGAAACACAAGACGTTAAAGTGGTTATTGCAATAATAATTAGAATTATTTTTTTCATGTTTTTTTGTAATAAAATTAGTTATCCTTTATTTCTACAACCACAGGACAATGGTCGGAATGTTTTACTTCACTTAAAATATAAGCTCTTTCTAAACGATTTTCGAGTGATTTTGTTGTTAAACAATAATCTAAACGCCAGCCTTTATTGTTATTTCTAGCATTTGCTCTATAACTCCACCAACTATATTGATGCGGTTCTTTATTAAAAAATCGGAAACTATCTATAAAACCCGAATTAATAAAGGTATCTATCCATTGGCGTTCTTCTGGTAAAAATCCTGATGTTTTTTTCAATCCTTTTGGATTGTGAATATCAATTTCTTCGTGACAAATATTATAATCACCACAAATTACTAGATTAGGAATCGTTTTTTTAAGTTCCGTAATATAGACTTGAAAATCATCCATAAATTGGAATTTCATATCTAATCGTAACGAATTTGTACCTGACGGAAGATATAGACTAATTACTGAAATAGTATCAAAATCGAATCGTAAAACACGACCTTCATTGTCACCTAGTTTAATGCCTGTTTCAAAATCAATATGATTTGGTTTTATTTTAGATAAAATTGCCGTACCACTATACCCTTTTTTTTGCGCAGAATGCCAGTAATGATATAGATAACCTGCATTTTCTAAATCATCTATAAAGTCCAATTGTTCTTTATTGGCTTTTATTTCTTGCAAACAAATTACATCAGGATTAGCCGTTTTTAACCAATCAATAAAGCCTTTTCTAACAGCTGCACGTATTCCGTTTACGTTATAGGATATTATTTTCATAAATTGTTATTATATAGAGATACACAAAGGAATACAGAAATTCACAGAGTTTTATTTTATTTCACGCAAAGTTCGTAAAGATTTTTAGTTATGTTTAATTTTATAAAAGAACATTTATATGTCTTGGTTCTAGATTCTTGCCTCTAAAATTATAACTTCATCTCAGGCACATCGCCATCTACAATTAACTTTCCAGCGGTAGCTTGCTTAATTTCATCTACACTAACGCCTGGCGCTCTTTCTATCAAATAAAACGCTCCATTTTTAACTTCTAAAACAGCTAAATTGGTTACAATTTTTTTTACACAACCAACACCTGTTAAAGGTAAAGAACAAGATTCTAAAATTTTAGATTCGCCTCGTTTATTGGTGTGCATCATAGCTACAATAATATTATCTGCCGACGCTACTAAATCCATTGCGCCACCCATTCCTTTTACCATACGTCCTGGTATTTTCCAATTGGCAATATCTCCATTTTGCGCAACTTCCATAGCGCCTAAAACGGTTAATTGTACGTGTTGTCCACGAATCATTGCAAAACTTAAAGCAGAATCAAATAGAGAACCGCCTTTTAATATTGTTACGGTTTGTTTACCTGCATTTATCAGATCGGCATCTTCTTCACCATCAAAAGGGAAAGGTCCCATTCCTAACAAACCATTTTCCGATTGAAATTCTACATCAATGCCATCGGGAATATAATTTGCTACTAAAGTAGGGATACCAATACCTAAATTGACATACCAATTATGCTGTAATTCTTGTGCTATGCGTTGCGCTATTTCTTGTTTGGATAATGCCATTTTTTAAGATTTTGGAGTTACAGTACGTTGCTCAATGCGTTTTTCATAGTCTTTTCCTTGAAAAATTCGTTGTACAAAAATTCCTGGAATATGAATTTGATTTGGGTCTAATTCACCAGCTTCAACCAATTCCTCTACTTCAACAACGGTAGTTTTACCAGCCATTGCCATCATTGGATTAAAATTTCGTGCCGTTCCTTTAAAAATTAAATTTCCAGCAGTATCGCCTTTCCAAGCTTTTACGAAAGCAAATTCTGGATTAAAAGCGTGTTCTAAAACATACATTTTTCCGTTAAATTCTCTGGTTTCTTTTCCTTCGGCAACTTCGGTTCCATAACCTGCTGGCGTATAAAAAGCAGGTATTCCTGCGCCAGTTGCTCTACAACGTTCGGCTAATGTTCCTTGCGGAATTAATTCTACATCCAATTCACCCGATAACATTTGACGTTCAAACTCATCATTTTCGCCTACATAAGACGAAATCATTTTTTTTATTTGACGTTTTTGTAATAATAAACCTAATCCGAAATCATCGACACCTGCGTTATTAGAAATACAGGTTAAATTAGTGATTTCTAAACGTACTAATTCTGAAATACAATTTTCAGGAATACCACATAAACCAAAACCGCCTAACATAAAAGTCATGTTGTTTTCAACGCCTTGTAAAGCTTCTTTTACGTTTTTTACTACTTTATTTATCATACTAAGTTATTTTATATTTCATCATCATCATCTTGTTCTTTAGGAGTTATATCATCCTCCGTATTTTTTGGGTTTTCTTCTTCACAGTCTAATTCAATAGTCATTACCGAAGGTTTTGGAAAAGCTTCTTGACTTACATTCAAATTTTTATCTGCATACATTTTTTTATAATACAATGCCCAAATTGGCAATGCCATAGATGCACCTTGACCTCTACCAATATCAGGAAAATGCACCGATCTATCTTCGCCACCAACCCAAACTCCTGTTGCTAAATTTGGTACCATACCCATAAACCAACCATCTGATTGATTTTGTGTTGTACCCGTTTTTCCTGCAATAGGATTGGTAAATTTATAAGGATGTCCTGTAATTGTTTTTGGGTATTTACCAACAGTTCTTAAACGTAATCCTGAACCAGATCTTGTAACACCTTCCATCAAATTTAATATAGCATAAGCGGATTCTTTACTCATTACTTCATTAGATTTTGGCATAAAACTTTCTAGGGTTGTTCCATTTTTATCTTCAATACGTAAAACCATAATTGGTTTTATATACATTCCTTTATTTACAAAAGTACTCAACGCACCTATCATTTCATATAAGGATAAATCTACTGCACCCAATGCAATAGATGGGTTTGCAACCAATCCTTTATTCGTTATACCCATTTTACGAGCTAGTTTAACTACATTGTCTGGAGAAACTTCATCAATAATTCGTGCCGAAACAACATTTATGGAATTAGCTAAAGCATTTTTCATCGTTCTATCCTTACCATATTTATCTCCCGAATTATTAACCGACCAGTTTTCAGGAATGCCAAACCTTCCTTTTGGCATGGTAAAAGGCTGATTGGATATTTTTTTACAAGGCGACCATTTTAATTGATTAACAGCAGTTGCGTACACAAACGGTTTAAAGGTAGAACCAACTTGTCTTGCTTGTTGTTTTACGGCATCGTATTTAAAATGTTTGTGATTAATACCACCAACCCAAGCTTTAACATGACCTGTTTGAGGTTCAACAGACATAATACCTGTTCGTAGTATTTGCTTGTAGTAACGTATAGAATCATAAGGTGTCATTATAGTATCTTTCTCTTTGTTTTTACCTTTCCAATCAAATATTTTCATGGCTGTTTTTTTATGGAAAGAAGCTTTTATTTCTTTTTCAGAAATTTCTTGTTTTTTCATAGAGCGCCAACGGTTAGAGTTTTTCATAGCTCTTAACATAATAGCGTTTACATTTTTTAAAGTAATACCTGTTTTTTTATTAGCATCAAAAGGCAACCATTTTTTTTGCCATTTATTACGTCCTTTTTGGTATTTATCAAACTCGTTTTGCAAGTTTGCCATATGTTCTTCCATAGCGTCTTCGGCATGTTTTTGCATTCTAGAATCTATAGATACATGTATTTTTAAACCATCGGTATAAATACTATATTTTGTGCCATCTGGTTTTGGATTATCTGCAATCCATTTTTTCATGTATTTACGAAGGTATTCTCTAAAATAAGTTGCCATACCATCATTAGTGTCTTCGGGAGAAAAATTTAAAATGGTTGGTAGTTTTTGTAAGGAATCTTTAACTTTAGTGGTTAAATAGCCGTATTTTTCCATTTGTTTTAATACCTGATTACGGCGTTTAAAAGCTTTCTTTTTAGAAATTTCTCTATGCGGATTGTATTGTCTTGGGTTTTTAAGCATTGCTACAATTACAGCAGCTTCTATTTGGTCTAATTCGATAGGTTCTTTACCAAAATAAATTCTAGTAGCAGAACGAATACCTATGGCGTGATGTAAAAACCCCATTTTATTCAAGTACATGGCAATAATTTCTTCTTTGGTATATTGCTTTTCTAAACGAACTGCAATAATCCATTCTTGTACTTTTTGTAGTAATCTTTTTGGTAAATTTTTTGGTCTTTCATGAAATAATAATTTAGCCAATTGTTGTGTAATGGTACTTGCGCCACCTCTTTTTCCTAAAAAGGCAAATGCTCTAATTGTACCTCTAAAATCGATACCAGAATGCGCATAATAACGAGCATCTTCGGTAGCAACTAAGGCTTCTATCAAATTTTTTGGTAAGTCTTTAAATTTTATTGGTGTTCTATTTTCTTTGTAGTATTTTCCAATTGTTTTTCCGTCTTTGGATATTACTTGTGACGCTAAATCGTTTTGTGGATTTTCTAATTGCTCAAAAGTTGGTAGTTTACCAAAGAGACCAATAGATGTTAAAAAAAACAATAAAAATACAAAACCTAAACCTCCTAAAAATAAGATCCAAAGCCATTTTATATATTTTTCAATCTGGTTATTTTCTTTTTTAGTTGCCATAATTAATTAACTTTTTCAATAGATATACCTACATCGGTTATCCCTCGTAATTCTTGAATACCGTGTTCTTTACCATTTTTTCGCATTCCATGTTGTACTTGAAAGCGGTAATTGCCTTTATTAGGAAAAATAGTATTGGTTTTAAATTCTAACTTATTTTCTTTTATATCGGTAAAACCTTCGCCTAAATAATAACCCCTTTCATCGGTCATTTGATATTCTAAGGTATCGAGAACTTTTGTATTATCAGGTGATTGAACGCTAATAATTAAAAAAATATTGTTAAAGTCATAGTCTTTATTGTTTCTTAAATTAAGATAAATATTTTTTTTGGTTATCGTATCTAATGCGTTAAAAGAAAAATCAATCCAATTATCCTTATGCCAAGTTGCATCTGGAATACTTTTATATTCACTAAAAACAGTGTTTTGAGCACACGAACTACATAATAGAAATACAATAATTACTATAAAAAATTTAGGCATTATCCGTTGGTTTATTTTTTGTGTTATTCTTATTGATTGGTCTTCTCTTTTTTCTTTGGTTTGGATGTTGCTTTTTATTGGGGTTTGAATCTCCTTGTTTATTCTTATTTTGGTTTGGATTAGTTTCTTTTTTTCTATTTTTATTTTGATTGTTTCTTCGTTTTTTATTTTTTGGTCTGTCAAAACGAGTTAAACTATCTTGCCCAACTACATTAGCAAAAACATCTTTTTTAGGTTCTTCAATTATTAATTCTTCTGAATATTGCTCTAAACTACCTGCTTTTTTCTTTTCTTTATTTAAGGCAATAATTTCATTAGCTTGCGTTGTAGTTAATTTATGCCATTGCATTGGGTTATCTTTATAGGCATACCAAACCCAAGCATTAAAGATATCCATTTTTTGAAAAACAGCAGTTCCTTTTTCGGTTTGTAACCAAGTATCGGTATTAGGGAAATCTTTTAAAGCATCTACATACGAATCTAATTCATAATTTAAACAACATTTTAATTTACCACATTGCCCCGATAATTTTTGTGGATTTAACGATAGTTGTTGGTAACGAGCGGCACTTGTGCTTACACCTCTAAAATCAGTCAACCAAGTGGAGCAACAAAGTTCTCTTCCGCAAGATCCAATACCACCTAATCGTGCAGCTTCTTGGCGTAAACCAACTTGTTTCATTTCAATACGAATATTAAAAGTGGTAGCCATTTCTCTAATTAACATTCTAAAATCTACACGTTCTTCGGCAGTGTAATAGAAAGTTGCTTTTTTACCATCGCCTTGAAACTCAACATCACTCAGTTTCATTTTTAGATTTATTCTAGAGATAATTAATCGTGCTTTACGTTGTATTTCTTGCTCTCTATCTCTTGCTTTTTGCCAAATATCAATATCTCGTTGTGATGCAATACGATATATTTGTTTAATTGCATCACTATCTACCTTGACTCTTTTCTTTTTCATTTGTACTTTAACCAGTTCTCCTTTTAAGGTTATTGTGCCAACATCATGACCAGATTCTGCTTCAACAGCAACTGCTTCACCAATGGTTAAAGGTAAATTTTTAGGGTTATTGAAAAAAGATTTTCTTCCGTTTTTAAAACGAATTTCTACGTGATCAAATTGTTTTTCGTGGCTTGGTAATGTCATGTTTGACAGCCAATCAAAAACCGTTAATTTATTACAACCACCAGATGCACAAGTACCGTTATTTTTGCATCCTTTTGGTGTTCCGTTTTTATCTGTAGTACAGCTTGTACAGCTCATAATATAATGTCTTTTGCACTTTAGCATTACACTAAAGTGGATTAAATCTCACCTCATTTGTATAGAAAACAAGCACATAACATACTTTTTCTACCATCTTGTTCAATCCGTAAATATATGGCTTTAACTTTTAGTATGAAAATTTATTTTTTAGCTTGAACTCGCAAACCTTCATATACGGCAATACTGACTGAATTTGCTAAATTTAAACTTCTAATATGCTCACTAAATAAAGGTATTTTGTATAGCACTTCTTTATTAGTGTTAGTAAGTTTTTCGGGCAATCCTGAAGATTCTTTTCCGAATATTAAAAACAGGTTTTCTTCAAAATTAATATCCCAGTAATTCTTTTTTCCATGGCTCGAAAAATACACCATTTTTTGGTGTTTGTTTTTTGTATAAAAATCTTCTAAATTTTCATAGATAAATAAGTTTATATGTTTCCAATAATCTAGTCCTGCACGTTTTAATCTTTTATCGGTAAGTTCAAATCCTAAAGGTTTAACGAGATGTAAATTAGAATTGGTTGCCAAGCAAAGCCTACCAATATTACCTGTATTGGTGTGTATTTCGGGATGTATAAGTACAATATTATAAGGCATAAATTAGTTGTTTTTTATTTGAAGAGTAACACCATCTTTTTGTATTTCTAAACTGGATTTTCTACCAAAAATAAGGGCATTATTATTGGCAATATGACCAGCAGGAAAATCAAAACAAACAGGAAAATCATATTCTTTTATAATCTCTAAAACAATCTCTTCTAAAGACATACCAAAATTGGGTTCGTTAATTGGAATATTGGTAAAACTCCCTAGTATTAAACCAGCACAATGCTTAAAATAACCATTTAGTTTCAAACTCCGTAACATACGATCAATGCGGTATTTATATTCGCCAATATCTTCTATAAAAAGTATTTTATTGGTTGGTTTTATAGCGTATTTAGTACCTAATAAACTAGCAATAATTGTTAGGTTTCCACCAATGATTTCCCCTGTTATTGTTCCTGATTTATTGTATTTATTTGGTTTTATTTCATATCTTAATTCTTCTCCAAAAAGTGCTTTTTTCAATGAATTTATGGCTGTATTATTTTCTAAAAAAGTACTAGTACTTGTCGGTAAAAAAGCATGAATACTTTCTAAATTGAAGGTATTAATTACTTGATGAAATGTGGTAAAATCGGAATAACCTATTAACCATTTTGGATTTTTTTGAAACTTAGTAAAATCTATTTGATCGATAATTCGTATACTACCATATCCACCACGAGCAAACCAAATTGCGTGAATAGAAGCATCATCTAAAAAAGTTTGTAAATCCTTACTTCTTTCTTTATCTGTTCCAGCAAAGTGTTTGTGTATTTTAAACACATTTTCACCTAACCTAACGTGTAATCCCCAAGACTTTAATAGTTGTATGGCATCTTCTAGTTGTTCCCCTTTAGGTATAAAACTCGCAGGAGCGACTATACCAACACAATTGCCTTTTTGTAAATGTTTCATATATTAATTAAAAAAAGGAAGGTAAGAGGTGTTTCTTAAAATCCAAAATAGAATTATCACTATAAAAATACTAAAAATTGCTTTGACACCAAATAATTTTCTTCGCCATTTTAATTGCTTAGTAGTTAAGGAAGTTTTTAAATTATAAAAAGTGCCTAATAGCACATATGGTATTGACATAACTAGTAAAACATTTTCTTTTAAAGCATTTTTAAACTCTAAATTTAATAAATAATGTATGGTTCTTTGCGACCCGCAACCTGCACATTTATAATTCGTTAATTTTAAGAATGGACACGTAGGAAAAAGGAGACTATTAATAGGATTGTATGTTTTATAAATAAATACCATTAGGATAATAGCAATGGTATAAAATATAACCTTTCTTTTATTAAAAATCACCTTTCATTGCTGCGAATAATACAATACCAAGCATAAGCATTACATATAAACCCATACCAACTATGAATATTATGAAGCCAATTTTAGTCCATTTCCCAGCTTCTTTAGAGGCTCTATTTGCACCTTCTAAATCTCCAGCATAAAACCGAGCCTCTACTTTTGAGGCATTTACAATGCCTGCAATACCAAAGGGCATACAACAAAACATGGTAACTAATATAGATTCTACTAACCAATTTTTTGGTGGTTTTTGTGTTGTAAAATCAATTTCTTTTTTGGTGCTTTGTATTTCCATAAATATATTTATATAATGGAGTAAATATAGGTTAATATCACTAGCATTGCGTTATAAATCAAAGATACTTAATTGATTAGGATTGCTG
>CAZOQL010000081.1:0-11795 GCA_964582005.1 uncultured Flavobacteriaceae bacterium
AATCATCATTATTTAAATATATTTAATGACGTGTTTTATAATTAAATTGGTATTACTTGATGAGACTTATTAAATTAAAGCTAATTATAGCCGTATTCATTATTTCTATTTATGCTACAAACGGACAAGATTTAAACCATGAAATAGGAATTTTTGCAGGTGTAATATCTATGCAAACAGATTACGGACAAAGAAAAGATTTTTCAAGTTCTTATGGTAATGTTGGCTTTGGAGTTGGTGCAGCTTATTATGTTAGTTTTAATGAAGTTTATGGTAGATGGAATGATAGATCAACCTATATGAAAAGCCATGTAAGGTTAAAATTAGAGTTTTCGTATATGAGTAATTCGTTTAAACATCACGGTGAATATACAAAAGGAACCTCTTTAGAAACAGTTAAATATAATGCAATGCAAGGTAGTACCAAACTACTAAATTACGGTGCGCAATTTGAATATTTAATATACAAAAATTATGATTTAAGAAAATGGGAGCCTTATGTAAGTGCTGGTCTGTTTATGGTAAATTATAATGCCGCTTTAAAATCTAGTTTAGGAGATATAAGTCAAGATGCCTCTTTATTACCAAATGTTTATGGTGCAAATAGTGTTTTTCTTAATAAGGATAAAACACAATCTTTTTCTTTTGGTGGTGGATCACGCTATAATTTAGATAACTTTACGATGACTTTTGATTTTAGATGGCAGCGTTTTTTATCGGATACTGTAGATGGTTTAAAGCCAAAAATACCAGCAAATAAATATAACGATTGGTTATTATTTTTCAATGTAGGCGCTGTTTTTAAACTAAATTAAAAATAGCAGATTACTTTTTTTTATTAAAATAATTCATTGCTTTTTCTATTCCTGCCAATCCAAAAGAAGTAATCGTATTTGAAATTATTTCTAATTTTTCATTCATTGATTCTAGTTCGGTATCATTCCATTTACCAAGTACATAATCAACTTGCCTACCTTTAGAAAAGGTATTACCAACACCAAAACGTAAACGAGCATATTGTTGTGTGTTTAATTGTGCGTTTATGTCTTTTAAGCCATTATGTCCACCAGCCGAACCTTTTGGTTTTAGACGCAATGAACCAAACGGAATATTTAAATCATCACATATAACCAAAATATTTTCTAGAGAAATCTTTTCTTTGGTCATCCAATATTTAACCGATTTTCCACTTAAATTCATATACGTATTTGGTTTAAGTAAAATAAAAGTTCTTCCTTTTAAGCGAAATTTTGCTATTGTACCAAGTTTCGCACTTTCAAAAGTAAGAGACTCTTTATTTGCTAGATAATCTACTACTTTAAAACCAATATTATGCCTAGTTTCTTTATATTTACTACCAATATTTCCTAAGCCAATTATTAAATATTTTTTCATAGATTCTTGCTTGTTATTTTCAAAACCTTTATTAAAAAGATTAGTGATAAACGAAAGTAAATTCATAGTACAAAGGTATACATAAAAAGCCCTTCATAATGAAGGGCTTTCGTATAATTTAGAATAATTAAATAATTTATTCTGCAGCAGTTTCTGTTGTTTCTTCTTCGCCTTCTGCAGCAGTTTCTTCTTCAGTTTCTTCTTCTACAACCGCAGCACGAGCCATTCTTACTTGTACAACCACTGTATTGTCTGGATGTAAGAAAGTAAAATCTCCAACCTCTAATTCGTTAATTAATAACTTATCACCAATTTTTAATGTTGAAATATCAGCATCAATTTGATCTGGTAAATTTGCTGGTAAGGCTTTTACTTTTAATTTACGATTTGTAAAACGTAAAGAACCACCATTCATAACTCCAGGAGCACTTCCGTGTAATTTCACTGGTATATTCATAGTTACTTCTTTATCATCTTCTAATTGATAGAAATCAATATGTAAAATTTTATCCGTTACAGGATGAAATTGAATATCTTGTAAAATGGCGTGATAAGATGTGCCATCAACATCAATAGTTGCTGTATATACATTTGGTGTATATACTAAATTTCTAAACGCTTTTTCCTCTGCTGAAAAATGAATAGTGTTACCACTTCCATAAATTACGCAAGGTACTTTTTCAGCATTACGTAAGGCTTTTGTTACTTTTTTACCTACGCTTTCTCTTTTTGTTCCTTTAATTGTAATAGTTTGCATTTTGTATTTTTTTTTACATTAAAAATTGATTACTGATAGATGTGTTGTTCTGAACTTTCTTCATCACATCAGCAAATAATGGGGCGCAAGATACCACTTTTATTTTAGAACTATCGTGTTTTTTTAATATTGTATTGGATACTATTAATTCCTTTAATTTAGAATTATTAATTTTTTCAATAGCATTACCCGAAAGTATGGCGTGCGTAGTAATTGCTCGCACACTTAAAGCACCTTTTTCTATCATTAAATCAGCTGCTTTGGTTAGTGTTCCAGCAGTATCTACCATATCATCTACAATGATTACATTTCTTCCTTTAACATCACCAATTAATTCCATATGTGAAATCACATTTGCTTTTACTCGTTGTTTGTAACATATTACGACTTCACTTTTCAAGTATTTTGAATATGCATAAGCACGTTTTGAACCGCCCATATCTGGTGATGCAATAGTAATGTTGTCTAAATTCAAACTCTCAATATATGGTAAAAAGATAGTAGATGCATATAAATGATCTACAGGTTTTTCGAAAAAACCTTGAATTTGATCCGCATGCAAGTCCATAGTTATTATTCGAGTTGCTCCAGCAGCTTGTAGTAAATTGGCTACTAATTTTGCGGCAATTGGTACGCGCGGTTTGTCTTTTCGATCTTGCCTTGCCCAGCCAAAGTAAGGTATTACAGCTGTAATGTGTCTAGCAGATGCTCTTTTAGCAGCATCTAACATTAATAACAATTCCATTAAATTATCGGTTGGCGGAATGGTAGAACAAATAATAAATACTCTTCTTCCTCGAATAGATTCTTCAAACGACACTTGAAATTCGCCATCACTAAACTTTATGACTTTACTTTTTCCTAATTCTAAACCATACGAATTAGCAATTTTTTCTCCTAATGCTAAACTTTCACTACAAGCAAAAATTTTGGGCTTTGGCAATTTAATTTTCATTGGTTAGGTGTTTAAGTTGGTTACTTTGCAAAAGTAAAAATTAAACGAGGTTTAATAATATATTATTTACAAGTAGTTATTAACTAAATAAACAAACTTATTATCATTTTACAGTCTGTTAAATAGTAGTTATTGTATTAGATATTTGTTTTACTTTTACATTTTAAAATAAAAATATGTTAACTTTAGATCCCAAAAAAATTTCAACGGCTAAACTTCATGGTTATTTGTTAAGTGCGGTAGCTCCAAGGCCGATTGCTTTTGCAAGTACAATAGATGAAGATGGCAATCCAAATTTATCTCCATTTAGTTTTTATAACGTGTTTAGTGCAAATCCGCCAATACTTATATTTTCTCCAGCTCGTAGAGTACGAGATAATACTACTAAACATACATTAGAAAACGTGTTACACGTTAAAGAAGTAGTGATAAATGTAGTAAACCAAGCTATTGTGCAACAAATGTCATTGTCTAGTACGGAATATTCTAAAAATGTAAATGAATTTGATAAAGCTGGGTTAACCATGGTGAAATCCGATGTAGTAAAACCTTTTAGAGTCGCAGAGTCTCCTATTCAAATGGAATGTATTGTTAAGGAAATTGTATCCTTAGGAAATGAAGGTGGCGCTGGTAATTTAGTAATTTGTGAGGTAGTTAAAATGCATATTGATGAATCTGTTCTGGATGCAAATAAAGCGATAGATCAACATAAATTAGACTTAGTTGCAAGAGCTGGTGGAAGCTATTATTCAAGAGCTAAAGAAGGTTTTTTTGAAATACCGAAACCTCTATTGTCTTTAGGTATTGGTGTAGATAGTTTGCCCGAAGTGATTAGAACTAGTCGCGTTTTAACTGGAAATGATTTGGGTTTATTAGGAAATATAGACTCCTTACCCTTAGAAGAAGATGTTAATAAGTTTGCCAAAGAGAATAGCCATTTTGTGGGATTAGATTCAACTAAAAAACATATTTTTGCCAAAGAATTTTTAAAGAATAACGATGTGCTTTCTGCTTGGAAAGTACTTTTAATTAACTAGGTATCGATTAATAATAAGCCTAATCGATAATAAAAACAAATAAAATGGAAGTAGCAGGTAAAATTAAAGTGTTAAGTGATACACAAACATTTGGTAGTAATGGTTTTCGCAAGAGAGAATGCGTGGTAACTACAGAGGAACAATATCCACAAATGATTATGGTTGAATTTATTCAAGATAAGTGTGACTTATTAGATAGTTTTAAAGTTGGTGATGATGTAAAAATCAATATTAATTTAAGAGGTAGAGAATGGATTAATCCTGAAGGAGTTGCTAAATATTTTAATGCAATACAAGGTTGGAGAATTGAAAAAGTACAAAGTGAAACTGCTGCAAACGTGCCACCAGTCGAAACAATGGATGCTTTTGAACCAGCAGATAAAACATCGGATACTGAGCCAGATGATTTACCATTCTAAATAGAAATGATTTATAAAAAAAAGACCGTCTGAAAAGATGGTCTTTTTTTATACAACAAGTAAATTACAACCTCTAATATCCGAATTGTCAAAACGTCCTAAAACTTCAAAACTACCATCTTTTCTTGTTTTGCCTAGGTCTTGTGTAGCAATAAAGGAACATGAATTTATATTAGCTAAATCAATAATATTTATACCACCAGCTTTTTGATGTGGTAAAATAGATAACGGGTTTTCAGTATCTCTAATTATTATTTTCATCCAATTAGGCGTTTTAAAAGTACCGTTTCCTAAAGAATATGCCTGGCTTAATAATTCCGTCATCCCATATTCTGAATGTATTTGATGTACACCAAAACCCTTTTTAAGTCGGTAATGCAAATCTTCTCGTATTAGTTCTTTTCGCCTTCCTTTCATACCGCCAGTTTCCATAATAATAGTGTTTTTTAATTGAAATTTTTGCTTTTCGATTAAATCTAATAATGCAAAGGAAACGCCAATTAAGAGAACTTTTTCTCCTTTTTTATCTAGTTTAATTAATTTTTTCGCTAATTCTTCTAGGTTATGTAAATAAAAACCACTTTCAATTTTGTTGGTTTTTTTTATTAATTCGGCAACCATATAAACTAAAGAAGAGTCTGTTTTTTCTAAATAGTTTGGTAAAAGCGCTAATATTGTAAATCTAGAAATGGAGCCATAGAAATTTTCAAAACCAGTTAAAAAACTTTTTTCATACAAATTCAAATCGGTAACGGCATGTTTACTTCGTATTGAACCTGTTGTACCACTACTTAGAAAAGTACTTTTTATTGGTCTATTATCCGATAAAACAGTATGGGTTTTAAAAAAAGATATTGGTAAAAAAGGAATATCTATCAAAGAAGAAATACTTACTGGTTTTATACCTAAATGTGCTACAAATTGTCGGTAAATACTATTATTTTTAGCTTGAAAACGAAATACTTCTAAAGCCTTTTTCTCAAACGCAACTTCTGTTTGTAAATTAAAAATGGTATATTTATTCATTAATACTAATTAACAACTACAAAACTAGCTAATTTTACGCAACCAATTTAACATTTTAGCATCTTAATTAAAGTGAAAAAATCATGAAAACAGAAAAATAGTTTGACGTATGTTATTTATCGTAAAAACAGAACTATTGGGCAACATGAAAATTGTAAAATAAGGCTTTAGTTTAACATGACGTTTATATTTTATGCTTAAATAATTCACACATCCAATAACACAACTCTTCATAAAACAACTTTTAAGTTACCCTACTATTTTAGTATAAAAATTGTAATTTTGTATTTCAAATTTTAAATAATACAAAATGGCAAATGCTACAGAATTTAATATAAAAAGTGTTCTAGAAAAACTAGGAGTTAAAGAAATGAATCATGGTGTTTCTACGGGATCCAATAATTTTGGAAGTGGAAAATCAATCGAATCTTTTTCACCTGTTGATGGCACATCTATCGCTAAAGTTTCAACAGCTACACAAGCAGATTTTGATAAAGTTTTAGAAACCGCACAATCTGCATTTAAAAAATTTAGACTTATTCCTTCTCCAAAAAGAGGTGAATTTGTTCGTCAATTTGGTGATAAATTAAGAGAGCTAAAACAACCTTTAGGTGAATTAGTAGCCTATGAAATGGGTAAATCCTTACAAGAAGGTTTGGGTGAAGTGCAAGAAATGATAGACATTTGTGACTTTGCAGTTGGTCTTTCGAGACAATTATATGGCTTTACTATGCACTCCGAAAGACCAGGACATAGAATGTACGATCAATACCATCCGTTAGGAATAGTTGGTGTTATATCGGCTTTTAATTTTCCTGTAGCTGTTTGGGCTTGGAATACTGCCTTAGCTTGGATTGCTGGGGATGTTTGTATTTGGAAACCATCCGAAAAAGTACCTTTATGTAGTATTGCTTGTCAAAACATAATTGCCGAAGTTTTAAAAGATAATGATTTGCCTGAAGGAATATCGTCTATTATTAATGGCGATTATAAAGTAGGAGAAATGCTTACTTCTAACAAAAATGTTCCATTAATTTCAGCTACGGGCTCTACAAGAATGGGGAAAATCGTAGCGCAACAAGTTGCTGGTCGTTTAGGTAGAAGTTTATTGGAATTAGGAGGAAACAATGCCATTATTATTACACCAAGTGCCGATTTAAATATAACTATTGTTGGCGCTTTATTTGGCGCAGTTGGTACTTGTGGGCAACGTTGCACTTCAACAAGACGGTTGATTATTCACGAAGATGTTTATAATGAAGTTCGCGATAAATTAGCATCGGCATATGCACAATTAAAAATAGGTAGCTCTTTAGATGAAGCTAACCATATTGGACCGTTGATTGATAAAGATGCAGTTGTAACTTATCTTAAAGCAATTGAAAGTGTAAAAGCACAAGGAGGAACTATGTTAGTAGAAGGCGAAAACTTATCTGGTAAAGGTTACGAAAGTGGTTGTTATGTATCGCCAAGTATTGCTGAGGTTGATAATAAATATCAAATAGTACAAGACGAAACTTTTGCACCATTATTATTTTTAATTAAATATACAGGCGATTTAGAAAATGCAATTACTATCCAAAATGATGTTGCACAAGGTTTGTCGTCTGCAATTATGACTAATAATATGCGTGAATCTGAAAAATTCTTATCACAAGCAGGATCCGATTGCGGAATTGCCAATGTAAATATTGGCACTTCTGGTGCCGAAATTGGTGGCGCTTTTGGTGGAGAAAAAGATACAGGTGGCGGACGAGAATCTGGTTCAGATGCTTGGAAAGTATATATGAGGCGACAAACAAACACCATTAATTACACGGCAGAATTGCCTTTAGCGCAAGGCATTAAGTTTGATTTTTAAGCGTTTTTTAAACAAATAGAATACTATAAAAACTCATTTGAATTTTCAAATGAGTTTTTAATTTGGCATAATAATTGAAAAATGTTATGTAATAATAAGGATGCTAAAATTCAATTAAATAATAAATTTTTATATTAGCATACTAGAAAAACAATTGAATTATGAAAAACACTATTAATTATATGCTTATTTTATTTGTAAGTTTGGTGTTCCTCTTTGGATTTATAGGTATGCAAGAAGATATTTGGAAAGCGCCAGAAGCGGCTAAAAAAATAAAAAATCCAACTATTAATTTAGGTGCCTCTCTAAAAAAAGGGAAACGTCTATATAGAACCAATTGTGCTATTTGCCATGGCAAAACTGGCTTGGGTGATGGACCAGGCGGAAAGGCTTTAGTACCAGTTCCTGAAAGCCTAAACACACCTTTGGTTCAAAATCAAACCGATGGCGAGTTATTTTGGAAAATAACCAATGGTAGAAACGATATGATAAAATGGGGTCCAATTCTTAGTAAAGAGCAACGTTGGGACTTGGTTAATTATATGAGAACTTTACATAAAAAGTAATCTAATAGTATTTGCTCTCTAAGTAAATACGCCATCACCATCACCAGTTTGAATTTATTTTTGTAAAATTTCCACGTGTTTTTTTGGAACTTTCAATATATATATATATATATTGCATCATATTCATGAATTTCTCGTGGTTTAATTTTTAACTTAATATATTATGAAAAAGGTGTTTTTTATTACTGGTATATGTTTATTTTTAACAATTAATATGTTTTCGCAAAGATATTTTTACGCTTGGGACAGAGCTGATCATACTAGCTTTAATATATCACACAAAGGAAATATTTCTTTAGGGACAACACAGCAAAGAAGTAGTAAATTACTTGTTGATGGAGCAATTAGAATAATAGGTAATTCACCCAATTACGCTGGTCCTGCTTTGTTGTTTGGAAATACTGGTCATTCGTATAATAACGATCATGGTAAATTTTTTATTGAATATGTGGATGATAAAGGTTTAAATTTTGGCATACCTCATGATAATATTGGGAATGCTAACAATCTCTTATTTATATCGAATACTCGTAAGGTAGGTATTGGAACAGATGATTTTGATTGTATTGACTGTGCTGATTATAAGTTATTTGTTAAAAGCGGTATCAAGACTGAAAAAATAAAAGTAGAAGTTGCAGCTTTAAATGGTTGGGCAGATTATGTTTTTGATAAAGATTATAATTTAATGCCGTTACAAAAATTAAATGAGTTTATATTGAAAAATAAACATTTACCTGAAGTGCCAACGGAAGCTGAAGCTATTGCAAACGGAATAGAATTAAAAGAAATGAATATATTACTACTTAAAAAAGTAGAAGAACTTACATTGTATCTAATTAGTCACAATAAAAAATTAGAAAAATTAACTAATGAAGTTAAACTTTTAAATAAATAGTAATATGAAAAATATCTTTCTAATTATAATTTTTTTATTTACAAATAACATTAATAGTCAAAATATTAATGAATTTTATCAATCAGATTGCAATACAGAAATAATTAAAATAAGTCCATCAAAAAAAACAGTAATTAAAAACACCAATTGCCAAAGAACAAGTAATTATTATAGACAGGATGAATTGTATATTCCTGACAATTATGATGAGAGTGCTATACATGTTAGATGTAACTTTATTATTTTAACAAAACCTGATGGCACAGGTAATTTTGAAGAAAACAATATTGAGCATAATCAATTTTTACAATTATTGATTACTGAAATTAATAATAAAATGGCAAATTTAGTTAATTATACAGGCAATAGTCCTTATTGTGTTTCTACTCCTGACGATGAATTTTTAACTGATACTCGCATTAGGTACGATGTTAATATAATATATTATCCAGATCCTAAATGGGATTATACAAGTGATTCGAGATTTACATACAATGTTGATGAACCATGTGAAAACCAAAGTGATATTGGAAGATATATTTTATACCCTACTTCGAATAGTTTTTATTTAAACACTTTAGATGAAATTATTAAGAATGATTCTACTATTCCAAAAGGAATAAATATATACTTTGCAAATAATGGCGAAATATATGAAGATTTAGTAGTTAATCAAAATTACGAAAATTTCCTTTATACTCAGCAAGAATTAGATGCAATTAATTGTGATGTAAGTCCTGTACCATACGCACACCTCGACACTCAAGGATTTGCGGTTTCTCAATATCCTAGTTTTTATAATTTAGATAGATCATCAAGAGTTTTTTATTCAGATAAATTCCTCACATTTGAATGGTTTAAACAAATAGTTAGCCCTACATATTACCAACCTCAATACTCTTGGGAACAAACAAAAAATTCTCTTGCTCACATTTTTTCAAGGAGTTTCTCTCATGAATTAGGTCACTCTCTTGGCTTATCTCATAATGAATGTCAAGGCGATATTTGTGATGGTAGAGCTTATAGGAATTGTAATTGTTGCCCTGTTAGCTTGATGAATCAAAATAATTTGATTAGAAATTATTTAACACCATTAAATATAGGTAAAATGCATAGAAGATTATCTATAACTAATATAAGGAACTTCTGTACGGAAGATTCTTATTTAAATAATTATATTCGTGTAACTACAAATGAAATTTGGGATTTAGATTGGAGAATTTACTCTGATGTTATTGTAGAATCGGGTAGTGAGTTAGTTATTACTTGCAAGACAATAATGCCACCACAAGCTCAAATAATTGTGCAAAGTGGTGCGTCTTTAATTTTGCAAGGCGGTATTATTGAATCTGCTGATGGTGAATTTTGGGAAGGTATTAAAATTGAAGGAACTGGAAATTTTATAATTTTACCTGATACACCAGTTATAAATAATAATTATTTTTATGCGTATATAAATTCCCCTTTGGGTAGAAATCAAATACCTGAAAAAGAATTACTCAAAAAAACTCAAAAATTAAAGTTAATAAAGAATAAATCTATTTTAGAAAAAGGTATTCGAGTTTATCCTAATCCAAGTAATGAAAGTATAACGATAAAAGCAACTTTTGAATTTGTAAAGTTTGAAATATTTGATTCTACCTCTTATAAATTAGTGAAATCTTCTGTTAATAAAAATGATTCTTGTTCTGTAGATATTTCTCGTCTAAAAAAGGGAGTTTATCTTGTAAAGATTTATAGTGCAGATAATGTTTATTATACAAAATTTGTAAAAAAATAAATGATTTTTAAACTTTTAGAGTTTTTTATTAAGAACAGTATAATAAGGTTTATTGATAGGTCCAAAACTCTTAAAAAATTTAGAAACACCTGGCAACATAGAGCCTTCAAAATCAAAAATACAATTTTTAGTAGCGTTTTGTGCAATTATATGGTTAAACAAAAAAGGAATTGCCGCAGCCTCTTTCCCTAGCAAGGTACTTACGGAAAACAAGTGTACTATTCTTGATTCTGTTTGAATAAAAAAAGCACTTGCTATCACTTTATTTTCTTTTTTGACAGTATAAAAAACACCTAAATTTTTAGATTCTAATGTATGCATTAAAGTTGCCATTACATTATATTGGGTTGCTTTTATTTTATGTTTGGCATGTTTTTTTTTAAGAATTATAAAATTTTCAATTGAAAAAATAGTATTAATTTTTAACTCATTTTTTGTCGCTTTTTTAAGATTTCGCTTTAAGTTTTTGGAGTATTTTAATAAAATTTCTTTGTGAGGTTTTTGCAGGTTTAATTCGTAATTAACTCTTTTATAGACTTGTTTATTATCCCTTAAATAAATAGAATTAAAAGCATTAAATTGATAAGTAAAAGGGCTTAGTTTAAAAAATGTAACTTCAAATTGTAAAAATGTTTCCGCAGATATATCCAATTTTGAAAAAACACCTAATTGCTGACAAAAAGGTGGCTGCGTAATTACTCGTTTAAAAAATTTACGTTTTACTCGTTTATAAGGTAATGGCATTACCGCTTTATAATCACCCAATACTAAGATTTCCCAATCGTTATTAGTTATAATATCTAAATACCATGAAAAAGCTTCGACTCTAACCAATAGGCTATTCACAATACAGTTATCATATTTTTTAAAGTCTATTTGTTTGTATTTTATGTGTTTGATCAATTTTGTTGATTTGTTTAAGGGGTTGAATGGTTCAGCGTATTTTTCGATTCGATAATTTTAAATTTTTACTATTTTTTAGTAGTTTATTTGTTAAATGTTTCAAAAAACTTAACAATTCCACATCATGTCAGTTCACTTTATCTGTTGATTTGTTAAATGTGTTTAATGGTTCAACGAATTAAACAACTCCACACCATACTA
>CAZOQL010000082.1:0-4649 GCA_964582005.1 uncultured Flavobacteriaceae bacterium
GGTAAAGAAATAGCTGTTTTTGTAGAAAGAATAGAACAACAATTAAAATTATTAAAACAAATACCAAATGCAGCTAAGTTTGGTGGAGCAACAGGTAACTTTAATGCTCATTTCGTTGCTTATCCAACCATAGATTGGAAAAATTTCGGTAAAAATTATGTGGAAAATGTTTTAGGTTTACACCATTCTTTTCCGACAACACAAATTGAACATTACGATCATATATCGGCACAATTTGATGCTTTAAAACGTATAAATACTATAATAATTGACTTAAATAGAGATTTTTGGACCTATATTTCGATGAATTATTTTGGACAAAAAATAAAAAAAGGAGAAGTCGGTTCGTCAGCAATGCCACATAAAGTTAATCCAATTGATTTTGAAAATTCCGAAGGAAATTTAGGTATGGCAAATGCGATCTTTGAACACCTATCTGCTAAACTACCAATTTCTCGTATGCAAAGAGATTTAACCGATTCTACGGTATTACGAAATGTTGGCGTACCTTTATCTCATACTATTATTGCCTTTACATCTACACTTAAAGGGTTGAATAAGTTGCTTTTAAATACTTCTAAATTTGAACAAGATTTAGAAGATAATTGGGCTGTTGTAGCCGAAGCTATTCAGACAATATTACGTAGAGAAGCTTATCCAAACCCGTACGAAGCTTTAAAAGCATTAACTAGAACTAATGAAAAAATTACACAAGAATCCATACATATTTTTATTGAAGGCTTACAAGTTTCGGATACCATTAAAAAAGAGTTAAAACAAATTACACCAAGTAACTTTACTGGAATATAAGTTTTCCAAACTATGGTAATCAAAAAAATTCAAGCAAAAGAAACCTACAAGCTACGTTTAGAAGTTTTAAAAACGAATAAAGATTATATTTACCAATACCAAGGTGATTTTTTCGAAAAAACGATACACTTTACTGCTTTTATTAAAGATTCTATAGTTGGAATTATTACTTTGATGGAAAATGAAAATCCATCTTTCTCAGGAAAACAATTGCAATTACGTGGTATGGCAGTAAAAGAAAATTTACAAAGTAGCGGAGTAGGAAGTAAATTGATTGAAAAAGTAATTTTAGAGTGTAAGGCAAGAAATGCGGATATATTGTGGTGTAATGCACGAGAAGATGTAATTCCATTTTACGAAAAGTCAGGTTTTACCATTTTTGGAAACCGTTTTTTTATTAAAAATGTAGGCTATCATTATGTGTTATTTAAAAAGTTAAATTAAGTATATGAAAAATAATTTTTTTTTTTTGAAATTCCTATTCACTGTAAGTATAAGCTTATTTGTGTCTTTTGTTTTTGCGCAGCAAACCAATTCCTTTTCTAAAAACATGCTTCTTGGGAAAGAAAAAATAAAATTATACGGCAAAGGCTATCAATTACAGAAAGAAGCGTATCTATCTTTAGAACGAATGCGGAAAGCAGCTTTAACTAAAAATGTACGTATTCATGTAGTTTCAAGTTACCGGAGTTTTGCACATCAAAATAGAATATGGTCTAGAAAATATAAAACTTTTAAAAAAAAAGGATATTCCATTAAAAATGCCGTAAATAAAGTGAAAGAATATTCTGCCATACCAGGTACTTCAAGACATCATTGGGGAACCGATGTTGATTTAACAGATTATAATAAAAAACACTTAAAAAACAATCTGCAAAAAACCAAATCACAGCAACGTTATGAGAAATGGATGGATGCAAATGCACATAAATTCGGATTTTATAGAACGTATACTAAAAATCCTTTCCGTAAAGGGTATAAGTATGAATCGTGGCATTATAGTTATCGAAAAATAGCAAAACCAATGTTGGAAGAATACATGAAATTAGATATTGTTTCTATTTTGAGTAAAGAAAAAATCGCTGGTAATTCCGTTTTTACAAAACAATTTTTGAAAACATACATTTCTAACAATGTACTTGGAATAAATATGTATTTGTATTAAAGTTAAGCATTATTTCTAGCTCTATCTAATAATAAAAAGTCTACTAAAACCATTGCAGTTAATGCTTCAACAATAGGTATTGCTCTTGGCACAACACAAGGGTCGTGTCTGCCTTTGCCTTTTAAAACAACATTTTCTCCAGCGTTATTAATAGTTTTCTGTGTTTGCATAATAGTTGCTACTGGTTTAAAAGCGACTCTAAAATAAATATCCATTCCGTTAGAAATGCCACCTTGAATTCCGCCAGAAAGATTGGTTTTGGTACTGCCATCTTCGTTAAATAAGTCATTGTGTTCTGATCCGAGCATTTCGGTGCTACAAAAACCAGCACCATATTCAAAGCCTTTTACGGCATTTATGGAAAACATTGCTTTTGCTAACTGCGCTTGTAATTTATTAAAAACAGGTTCACCTAATCCAATAGGAATATTCTTAACAGCACAAGTTATTGTACCGCCAATTGTATTGCCATCTTTTTTAACTTCTTTAATACGAGCAATCATTTTTTGAGCAATTTCTGTATCAGGACAACGAACTTCGTTACTTTCTATTTTGGTAAAATCCAAATCTTGATAAGGTTTCATCAAATAAATTTTTCCTATAGACGATGTAAAGGCATTGATTTCTATATCTTTTAACAACGAATTAAGTACTTGTTTTGCAATAGCACCAGCAACAACCCAATTAGCAGTTTCGCGAGCCGAAGATCTTCCGCCACCACGATAATCACGAATACCGTATTTCTTTTGATAGGTGAAATCGGCATGACTTGGTCGAAAAACATCGTTATTATGCGAATAATCTTTCGATTTTTGATTGGTATTTATAATTTGAAAACCAATTGGTGTTCCTGTAGTTTTTCCTTCAAAAATACCCGATAAAAATTGGACTTCATCCGCTTCTTTACGTTGTGTTGTAATTTTAGATTGCCCAGGTTTCCTACGATTTAACTCTGTTTGAATTGCTTTCAAATCTAAATTAATTCCTGCAGGACAACCATCAATAATACCGCCAATTGCTACGCCATGAGATTCGCCATACGTAGTTAGTTTAAAAAGAGTACCAAAGGAGTTATTCATAATAGTATAATTTAGATGGTAAATTTATTCATTTTATTACTAGTAGTAGTTAATATATGCTAATATATCATAAAATGAATCTTTAGCATTATGTAATCCAAAGTTTAACCGCCATAACAGAAACCATAAT
This sequence comes from uncultured Flavobacteriaceae bacterium, assembly GCA_964582005.1. Lineage (GTDB taxonomy): Bacteria > Bacteroidota > Bacteroidia > Flavobacteriales > Flavobacteriaceae > S010-17. The sequence continues at coordinate 3,185 of CAZOQL010000082.1, forward strand.
TATTAAAAACCAACGCACTAAACCATCGCCTTTTTTAACGGAATATCTACTGGCAAGCCAAGCTCCTGATGCATTTCCAATTGCTAAAGTGAAACCCATTGTGTAATCAATTTTATCATTGTATGCATATATTGCTAAAGCCGAAAGTGTATATAAAATAACCACTACAGCTTTAATGGCATTGGTTTTTACTAGCGATATTTGCCCTATGGTGTTTAAAGCTAAAATAATAAAAATACCAGTTCCTGCTTGAATGAACCCGCCATAAATACCGATAAAGAAAAATACAATAATTTGAATCCAAAAATATTTTCCTTTTATTCTTTCGGATAATTCTGTAAAATTTGTTTTGGGTTTAAATAACATATAAACAACTATTAAAACCATAACAATACCTAAAATTTTATTGAATACTTCATCTTTAAAATAGATTGCACCTAAATAAGCACCAAATACGGCACCAAATAAAGCGGCAATTCCCATCCAAATACTAAAGGGAAATGTGGTGATTCCTTTAGATTTAAAACCTGCCGTTGAAAAAAAGTTTTGAATTAATATAGCAATTCTATTTGTACCATTTGCAATGGATGATGGCAAACCCATAAAAATTAACATAGGTAAAGTTAGTAGAGAACCGCCACCAGCAATGGTATTGATGATTCCCGCAACGAATCCTATTAATATGAGATAAAAGGTGTCGATTGTATTATTTATTTTTAATCGTTATATATTATTTCATCCACAAGTAATTCAAAAAATTCTTGTAATGTAAAACCAGCAGCTCTAATTTGTTGTGGTAGAATACTTTCGGTTGCCAAACCAGGTACGGTATTTATTTCAATAAAATGTGGTTCTCCTTTTATTAAAATAAAATCGGAACGAGATAAACCAGTCAAATTTAATTTTTCGTATATTTTGGTAGCTACCTCTGTTAACTTAGTGTGTTCTTTTTTTGTAATTCTTGCAGGTGTTATTTCTTGTGATTTACCTAAATATTTAGCTTCGTAATCAAAGAAATCATTTTCTGAAACAATTTCGCTCATTGGTAAAACAGTTGTTTTTCCATTTAATTTTACAACGCCAACAGAAACTTCGGTACCTTCTAAAAAGGATTCTATTAAAACACTATCATCTTCGGCTAATGAAAAATGAATTGCTTTTTCTAAGTTTTCTTTGGAGTGTACTTTAGAAACACCAAAGCTCGACCCTGCATTATTTGCTTTTACAAAACAAGGTAATTTTAAGGTGTTTATAATTGAATTTACATCTATTGCTTCGTTTTTATTTAAATGAATTGATTTGGCAGCTTTAATACCATATTGTTTCAAAACAGATATGGTGTCGTGTTTATTAAACGTTAGTGCCATTTGATAGAATGGGGCAGAAGTATGTTTTATTTCTAATAAATCAAAATAAGCTATCAAACTACCATTTTCACCAGGATTGCCGTGAATTGCATTAAATA
>CAZOQL010000082.1:4749-11355 GCA_964582005.1 uncultured Flavobacteriaceae bacterium
ACTATGCAAAGACTAAAATTTTTATTTAGCAAACCTTTTTTGATGACTATTCTAAAAATGGTTGTCTTACTGGTACTATTAATTTTTTTATTTAAATTTTGGTTAGGATTTTCAACAAATCATAGTCAAAAAATTGCTGTTCCAGATTTATCCAAAATGAGTTTATTAAAAATGAAATTAGCCTTAGATAAGGCGAATTTATCGTATAAAATACAAGATACGGCAAATTTTAATCCAAAATATCCACCTTTAACGGTTATAGAACAGAATCCTGAATTTGGTGAGTTTGTTAAAGAGAATAGAAAAATATATATTACGTTAAATCCATCGGGCTATCAAGAAATTAAATTCCCCAATCTATTAGGAAAAACAAAGCGTCAAGTAGAATTACAATTACGAAGTTTAGGTTTTAAAATAGGTTCTTTTTATTACGTGCCAGATAAAGGTAGAAATGTAGTTAGAGGATTAACCTTTAAAGGAAAACGTATAAAAGAAGGCGATTTAATTGCTAAAAATTCTAAAATTAATTTCGTGCTAGGTGATGGAAAAGGAAGTTTTAAAATAAAAGATAGTTTATAATAATGGCGGATATCCCTTTAGAAATTGAAGATAAAAATGACTTGCATGAACATTATCGTTTCGTTGCAGCAATTGGACAAGAACCTTTACGAGTAGATAAATTTTTAATGAATTTTATTGAAAATGCGACACGAAATAAAATTCAACAAGCAGTTAAAGCTGGTAATGTTTTAGTAAACGATGCCATTGTAAAATCCAATTACAAAGTTAAAGCTAAAGATATAGTTCGTGTTGTTTTGGCGCATCCACCACATGAAAAACTATTAGTAGCCGAAGATTTGCCAATCACCATAGTTTATGAAGATGATGATGTTATTGTGGTAAATAAAAAAGCTGGAATGGTAGTGCATCCTGGTCATGGAAATTATAGCGGCACTTTGGTTAACGGTTTAATTCATCATGTAGAAAACTTACCTAAAAACTCTAACGAAAGACCTGGTTTAGTTCATCGTATTGATAAAGATACGAGTGGTTTATTGGTTGTTGCCAAAAATGAAAATGCCATGAAAAAACTGGCGTTACAATTTTTTGAAAAAACAACGGAACGTTTGTATTATGCACTAGTTTGGGGTAATGTAGAAGATGAGTCTGGCACTATTGAAGGTAATGTTGGACGAAGCTTAAAAAACAGATTACAAATGTCTGTTTTTCCAGAAGGAGATTTTGGTAAACATGCCGTTACGCATTATAAAGTAATTGAGCGATTTAGTTATGTTACTTTGTTGGAGTGCAAACTAGAAACAGGTAGAACACATCAAATTAGAGCACATTTTAGATACATTGGTCATACGCTTTTTAATGATGCTCGTTATGGAGGTGATCAAATATTAAAAGGAACAACTTTTACCAAATACAAACAATTTGTAGATAATTGCTTTAAAATATTACCAAGACAAGCATTACATGCGAAGACTTTAGGTTTTATTCACCCAACTACCAATGAGTTTATGCGTTTTAATTCGGAATTGCCAGATGATTTTAAAGCAGGTTTGGATAAATGGCGAAATTACTCAATTCACTTAAAAAGCTAATTAAACTAAACACTTTAAAACTTTGTTTTATAAGAATGAATACAACACTAGTTTTAAGGCAGTTAAAAATAGCAAGGCAGTTTTTTATAATAACTGCTATTTATGGTTTGTTTTTACGGCTATACAAAGTGGTTGATTTTATTCCGTTAGCTTATAAAAATATTTTACAAGCACACTCACATGTTACCTTTTTGGGTTGGGGATTTTTAGCTGTTATTACTCTAATTGGTTTTGTTTATTACCCAAATAAATTAGAAAAATCAACGTATTTGAAACGTTTGTTTAATTTAATGAACTTTACTTTATTTGGTATGTTGCTTAGTTTTCCTTTACAAGGATATAAAGTGTTTTCTATTGTGTTTCTGTCTGTTTTTGGGATTGCGGCTTATTTTTATTTAGCTGCTATGTTAAAAGAATTAAAAGCACATAAAAGCTATAGTGCTAAGTTTATTAAAACAGGTATATTTTATTATTTTTTATCAAGTATAGCTATTTGGGCAATTGCTATTATTACTATTAAATTAGGGAAAACGACCTTGTATTATAATTCTATTTATTTTTATTTGCATTTTTTATACAATGGATTTTTTGTATTTAGTTTATTCGGTTTATGGATATATTATCTAGAAAAACATTCAATTTATAGTAATAAAAAGAGCATTCAATTTTTTTACAGATTAACGCATTGGGCTTGTATACCAGCGTACGCATTGTCTTTATTGTGGACAGAAGTTAGTTATGTGACCTATTTCTTTGCATTCTTAGCAGGAATACTACAATTAGGATCTCTTTACTATTTATACCCTATTTATAAATCCTTTTTTAACACATTACAATATAAGCAAATAAAAATGCTTGGAATACTAGTATTTGGCTCTTACTTTTTGAAAATAATATTGCAATTTTCAACCGTTTTTCCTGTAATCATTAAAAAAGCAGTGCAATTAAAACCATTCTTTATTGTTGGTTATTTACACTTGTTTACTATTGGTTTTATGAGTTTGTTTCTCTTTTTATTATCCTTTCTTTTACCTAAGATTAAAATTCATAAAAATGGATTAAAATTGTTTATTACTGGTTTTGTTTTGACGGAAGTATTGTTGTTTACTAATGGTCTAAAAATAGTTTTTTTTCAACAAGTAATTAATGAAGTTGATTGGTTACTGTTGTTTGTAACTATATTTATGCCTATTGGATTACTAATGATTTATTTTAAACCTGTAAAAAATTAACGACACTCTTTGGTTAAATCGTTGAAGTGTTTTTGATTTAGATGAATTTTAAAATTAAGATTTTATCTTAAACCGAATTTTGAAATAAATAAAAGAATTTTGTTTGTATTAATTTCAATCAATCTTAACGTGCGACCAATTTTCGCCTGATTTAATTCTCCATACTTGCATTGTAGATATTCCAAACTGTTTGGCTATCATTTTTATACGTGTTTTGTTTTTAGGGTCTTGTAGCTTTTTCTTAATAATTCGAACTCTACCATCGTTTAATTTATATCCTTTTTTAGTCTGCCTTTTTGGGTTTTTTTGTTGATGTGTAACTAATTCGGTTCTGTTTACCCATTGCAAATTTATCATTGAATTATTTAATGGATTATGATCTAAATGAATGACAAAATTTTTATTATCTCTATTTTCGTTAAATAAAATAGCAACAGCTCTATGAACATAAAAAGAAGCCGATTTGTTACCTGTCTTTTTATAAAAAAACATATTAAATTTACCTGCAATGGCAAATTTAGTTAGATATCTAAATTGAGTTTGGGTTTTAGTTTTTATCTGAACTCGACCATGATTTGAAATTTTATAAGCCATTAATTTTGGATCACAATCATTCAAATTAAAATCTTTCCACTCTTCATGAATATACTGTTCTATCATAATTGTTTAAAATAGTAAAAAATATTATTCTATTAAATACCTGTATTTAAATTTGTTAATCGTAAATGTACGAAAAAATTAAGGTATAAATTGTTTAGCAATTTTCTCGGCTTTTCTACTTTCTGAATAATCATAAAACCCTTCACCAGATTTATTACCTAATTTACCAGCTTGTACCATATTTACCAATAATGGACAAGGTGCATATTTAGGGTTTTTAAAACCATCATACATAACATTAAGTATAGACAAACAAACATCTAAGCCAATAAAATCGGCTAATTGTAAAGGTCCCATTGGATGTCCCATCCCTAATTTCATCACATTATCAATTTCATAAACACCAGCAACACCATTGTATAGTGTTTCAATGGCTTCATTAATCATTGGCATTAAAATACGGTTGGCAACAAAACCAGGATAATCATTTACCTCTAAAGGTACTTTCTTTAAATTCTCCGAAAGTGTCATGATAGTTTTAGTAACTTCATCACTAGTCGAATAACCTCTAATAATTTCTACCAACTTCATAATTGGCACAGGATTCATAAAATGCATACCAATCACTTTTTCAGGTCTACTAGTAGCACTTGCTATTTTTGTGATAGATATAGAAGATGTATTGGTTGCTAAAATGGCATTTTTTGGAGAAAATTCATCAATCGCCTTAAAAATTTTCAGTTTTAGAGTTTCGTTTTCTGTTGCAGCTTCTACAACTAAATCGGCATTGAGAACTCCTTTTTGTGTATCGGTAAAAGTAGTGATATTTGCTAGAGTAGCTGTTTTAACTGCTTCGGTAATACGCTCTTTAGAAAGTAATCTATCTAAGTTTTTGGTTATGGTTGCTATTCCTTTATCAATAGAATCTTGAGAAATGTCAATTAAGTTTACTTGGTATCCGTTTTGTGCAAATACGTGTGCAATGCCGTTGCCCATTGTTCCTGCGCCAATTACTGCTATGTTTTTCATTTTTTAGTTGTTGAATTGTTTATATTTATTTTGTTCCAAATTAAAAAAGCTAGGTGTGACTTTAATAATTAATGAAAAAAAATCACAAAATAGTTGGTTTGTTTATTTTAAAAGTCATCTATTATCATTTGCGCTACTCGTAACGCCTCTGTACCATGCGTTAAAGTTACAATTGGCGTTGTATTATTCGTAATTGCATCTGCAAAAGTTTCTAATTCATCTAAAATAGCATTGTTATTTTCAATTGTTGGATTTTCGAAATAGATTTGTTTTTTAACACCTTCGGCATTTTGTAAAATCATCGCAAATTCATCAGGATTCTCAGGTACATCTTTCATTTTTACCACTTCGCTTTTCTTTTCTAAAAAATCAACCGAAATATAAGCATCCCTTTGAAAAAATCGTGTTTTACGCATGTTTTTCATGGAAATTCTACTTGCCGTTAAGTTAGCAACACAGCCATTTTCAAATTCAATACGTGCATTGGCAATATCTGGTGTTTCACTAATTACCGAAACACCACTTGCATGGATATTTTTCACTTTGGAGTTAACCACACTTAATATAATATCAATATCGTGAATCATTAAATCTAACACAACAGGAACATCTGTACCACGTGGATTAAATTCTGCTAAACGATGTGTTTCAATAAACATTGGCGCATTGATCATTTCTTTAACCGCTATAAAAGCGGGGTTAAATCGTTCAACATGACCAACTTGCCCTTTAACTTGGTGCTTTTTTGCAAGTTCTCTAATAGTTTCTGCTTCTTCAACAGTTTTAGTAATAGGTTTTTCAATAAAAATGTGTTTACCACTTTCTATAGCTTGTTTTGCACAATCAAAATGGGATAATGTTGGTGTTACAATATCAACAACATCTACTGCATTTATTAAACTAGAAATAGAATTGAAATACGTATACCCAAATTCTTCAGCTACTTTTTTACCGTTAACTTGGTCAGCATCATAAAAGCCAACAAGTGTATATTTTGTAGATTGTTTTAATAATTTTAAATGAATTTTTCCGAGATGACCAGCACCTAATACGCCTACTTTTAACATAAATTATATTTTAATCAAAAGTACAAAAACTTATTATTTTTAGCGATAATTTTTAGTAATTTTGTCAACAATGAAAGACTTACCAAAACATAAAGGATTACGTAATCAATTAGTACAAGTATTGCAAAAAAAAGGTATTAAAGATAAAAATGTATTGCAAGCTATTGCCGAAATACCGCGTCATTTATTTATGGATTCGAGTTTTATAGATTTTGCCTATAAAGATAAAGCATTTCCGATAGGAGCAAACCAAACAATTTCACAACCCTATACCGTAGCTTTTCAAACGGAACTATTACAAGTAAAACCCAATGCTAAAATACTAGAAATAGGTACGGGTTCTGGTTATCAAACTGCTATATTAGTTCGTTTAAAATCTATAGTTTACAGTATAGAACGACAAAAAGAACTGTTTGATAAAACATCAAAACAATTACCAAAAATTGGCTATGTAGCTAAAAAATTAATTTATGGCGATGGTTACAAAGGTTTACCAGAAGTTGCACCTTTTGATGGAATAATTGTAACTGCAGGCGCGCCATTTGTACCCAAACCTTTATTGGCACAATTAAAAATAGGTGGTAGATTGGTAATACCAATTGGCGATGAAACTCAAATTATGACTTTGTTTATCCGTAAAAGCGAAAAAGAATTTGAAAAACAAGAATTTGATAAATTTTCATTTGTTCCGTTTTTGAAGGATGTTTCTAAATAAACTTTAATAAATTAAGTACTTAACAAACCTACATCGTTTACTCACTTCTTTTTTCGGTTTTTTTAATAGTTCTCTTTTCACAAAGCCAATTGTTCTTTAATAATTATGTCATGTTAAGATTGTAAATACAACTGTTTTTTAGTAAGCTTCCACTATTTATTTTACAGCTTTTAAACTCAAATCCATATTATAGATAGAATGAGTTAATGCACCAGAGGAAATGTAATCTACACCACAATCGGCATAATTACGAATTGTTTTTTCGGTAATTCCACCAGATGATTCGCTTTGGCAGGTATTACCAATTAAGGCAACTGCTTTGCGAGTATCTTGGTAATTAAAATTATCAATTA
>CAZOQL010000083.1:0-11213 GCA_964582005.1 uncultured Flavobacteriaceae bacterium
CTTGAGGGGCTTGTGTCCTTAAGGACGTGCAGGTTCGACTCCTGTTAGGTACACAATATTATAAATTTGTTTAATTTAATAATTTTAATTTATTAAAAATTCTTTTATCACTCTTATTTATTATCAAAAATAAACATTTCATAAAACGCATAATATTTTACATTTTTTTAACATTACGCTCCTATTTTATATAGTAACTTTGTTCTATGCTTAAAAAAATTATCTTTATTGTTTTTATCCTTCAAACAATTAATATTCTATCGCAGGATGAACAAAGAACGAATACTGTTTTAAAAGGAAAAATTATAGATGTTAAATCTCATTTTCCACTTAAAAGTGCTCATGTTTTAAATTTATCAACAGTTGTTGGAACCGTAACCAACCCTAATGGAGAATTTGAAATTACAGCCAAAAAAAATGACACCTTATTCATCTCTTATATTGGGTATGAATCCATCAAACTAAATGTAACCAATGACATCCTAAAAAATGGGTATTTAAAAATTGCTATTCACGAAAAAATAGTAGACATTAAAGAGGTCAAAATCAAAGCTCATAAATTAGTTGGAGTTTTGGCTATTGACGCTAAAATTGTACCAGAAGAAGCTTCTACTAGAATACATATAAATGGTTTAGCACAAGCATTTGAAATAGGCAAACCCAGAACAAGAAATCACGAATCACCCTTAGCTGCCGTATTTAGTCCCGTAGATTTTTGGTATCAAAAATTAGGTAAAAAACCTAAGGAAATGAAAAAGCTAAAAAAATTACGTAAAGAAGACAATTTACGTCAATTAATGGAACAAAAGTTTGATCGAGAAGTAATGCTTGAATATCTTAATATGACTAGAGAAGAGCTAAACGATTTGTTAAGGGATTGTAATTACTCTAGAAGGTTTATCAAAAAAGCAAGTGATTTACAAATTGTAAATGCTGTAATTGATTGTTTTGAAGGGCATAAAACAAATAAAAAAGGAAAAGTTAAAAAAGACATTATTCATTTAAAGGGCGAACAATAGCTATTAATTTTATTAAGAATTTTATTGATTTTTTCAAAAATTTCATTCTTTCTATTAGAATTTTACATTTAAAATCACTTAGCTTTACATAAAAAAACACCTTAGACTACATTATTTTTACTTTTATCTAAGTTTTTTTTATTGAAAATAATATAACGTGCTGATCTGTAAATATTTAAAAAATATTGTTTATTAATAAAAAAGCACTATATTTGCACCCGAAATTTAACAACAACTAACAGCCGCAATTAAATTTTCAAAATAATGAACAATAAAAAAATATACGTATTACTTATATTAATCTTGTTTTTAATAAGTAGCACATTTATCTTTACTAAAAAAAGTAAAATCATTTATAATTTGGCAGACGATGCTATAGCAACGGTTCTTACAGAAGAAGAATCCATTACACAACCTACAATTCCAAAATTAGGAAAATCATTTATTGGCTTTAGAGAGGCTTTGGGTTTTAAAGAGTCTAGAGGCGAATATAAATGCGTTAATACTTTAGGTTATTTAGGTAAATATCAATTTGGAAGAACCACTTTGCAGCGTTTTAACATATACAACACTAAAGGTTTCCTAAAAGATGCTGAGCTACAAGAAGATGTTTTTATTGCCTTATGCTCAGTAAATAAATGGATTTTAAGAAAAGACATTAAACGCATAGTTGGTAAGCGAATTAATGGAATTTTAATTACAGAATCTGGTATTTTAGCAGCATCACACCTTGCAGGTGCTGGTAATGTAAAAAAATATTTACGCAGTAATGGAAGTGTTAATTTTACCGATGCTTACGGAAGTAATATTGAGCATTACTTGAAAAAATTTGCCAATTTTGATACATCCTCCATTCCAGCAAATAGAAAACCTAGTATATAACTTCGATAAATACCTATAAAAAAACCTCAAAAAAAATGTATTTTTTTTTGAGGTTTTTTACTTAAATTTAAGCAATTATTTAGTCGCAATTACCGATATTTCTACATCTACAAATAATGGCAAATTAGCCACTTCTACCGTTTCTCTTGCTGGAGCTGTTTCTGATTTAAAATAGGTTCCATAAATAGCATTGATTTTAGAAAAATTATGCATATCCGAAACGAAAATAGTAGCTTTAAATACATCTTCAAAAGTCATATTTACTTCATACAAAACAGCTTTTAAATTTTCCATAACCTGCTTAGTTTCTTCTTCAATGGATCCTTGTATAAGTTCACCTGTATTAGGGTCAATAGGTATTTGACCAGATGTATACAAAATACCATTAACCATAGTTGCTTGATTATATGGTCCTATTGGTTTTGGTGCATTTTTGGTATAAATTATTTTTTTCATTTTAAGGTGTGTTTTTTTATTAAAAAACTCTTTTGTCTTGTAGCGGTTTATGTTGATCGTATTTTAAATCGCTTAAAGCAGATGCCTTAACGCCTATGAAAAAGAAATAAGTAGATCTCGTTCCTATTGGCGTCCAATTAAATGTCATATGCCAACTATCTAAATCTCTAGAAAAACCTAAGGTTGTGTAAGACAATCCTCTATCTTTAAAATCATAACCCGAACTGAAATTAACACTCCATTTAGGTGTTAACTCTACATTACCATTAAAACGCAATGTGTTTCTTGAAAATTCGCTTTCTCTATTTCTATTAGTATAGCCTATATTATAATTTAAATTTAAACTCCAAGGTATATTTAATTCATAAAGTGTCACTTTTTTAGTTTTTTCAGTAGTGCTTTTTGGTTTGTTATTATCTCTTAGATTACCACCAAATTGATTTGTATCATCTGTTGTATTAGAATCCGTTTCAGTATTTTTATTTTTTTTAAAAGTTTCATTAGATAAATTATAACTTGCTGTTAAATTAGCATCTGTAAGTCTAAAAAGACTACCACCATTATTTATATTAAACGTATTTACACGTCTTCCTGATGCGGTTATTGCATAAGGATCTAATGTGGCACTCATATTAATATTCATTTTTTTAAATAAAATAGTAGAAGCTCCTAAACTTAATGGCGTCCATTTTAAAGAATCGGCTTCTAAATTATAACTTGTTCTAAAGTCTAAATTATTTAGTAATTTTAATTTTTTATATTCGGTTTTAGTAGAATCCTTATCTTTCATTTTAGCTTCAAAAACATTTTTAAGAGCAAAACTTAAGCTTTGTGACATATTTCTATTTGGCGCACCATAAAGTCCACCTTCAAATTCAGAAAATTGTTGAATAGTACCTAATGCATCGGTTTGAATATCTTTATAATAATAACTAAAGTCTGGTGAATATCCATAAGAAATAGATGGTGTTACGGTATGACGAATTGCTTTCATTCTCCCTTTTTCAATATTAAAAGTTCCGTATACTATCGTGGATGCCGAAATACCACCTGAATAATCTCTAAAAGTTTTAAAACCATTAATAGTATCCGTTACAACTTCATTATTAATACTACTCCATCTTTTGTTTATTGTTTTTAAATACCAAACATCTCTATATCTAATATTTGGTGATAACGTTATATACTTTAAGGCTTTAATATTAGTGCTTAAACTAAGGTTGTGAATCATACCTGATTTGGCATTATCAAACATACCCGATTTTAAAAAATCATCATCAGTAGTTACCACTTGGTTCTTTAGTGACATAGAATAGGTTAAACCAATTTTTTGAATTGCCGTTTTCTTAGCACCATTTTTTGGAGAAAATGGATATAAGCGATCCATATTTAAAGAAAGTGTTGGTAAACTCATATTTATTTGCTCAGTATTGGTGTTTTGAGTATGTGTTACAGACATATTCATATCAAATGGCGTACCAACAAATTTTTTGGAATACGAAATGGAAGAACTCAAACTATTATTTAAAAAACGAGAGGAACTTAATTCATTTAATGATTCTCTAAAAAACTTACTACTTCCAAAATTAACGGATGCCGAAAAACGAGAATTTGGATTGGATTTACTATCTTGACTATGATTCCAATTTACATGAAAGTTTTTTGTTTTGGAATACCCTGATAAGCCGCGCTGCCCATTTATTAAGTTTTCAAAACGCAAACCAATTCGTCCATTAAATTTATAACGTAGTTTATAATTGGAATCAAATCGTAAACCCCAACTTCCATTGGTGTAAATATCTCCTGTAATTGCCAAATCAGCATAATCGCTCATTGCAAAATAATAGCCTCCATTTTGTAAAAAATAACCTTGGTTATTATCTCCATACGTTGGTAGTAATATACCTGAAGCTCTACCTTTTGTTAACGGAATATAAAAAAACGGTAACACTACAGGCGTAGGAACATCGGCTAAGAATAGTTGTGACATGCCACCAACTGCTTTTTTACCTGGTACAAATTTCATGTTCTTAGTAGCAATATAATAATCTCTTTTCTTTTTTTTGGAAGTCGTGATTTCGGCTTTATCAATATACATGGTAGAATCATTTTCACGTTTGGTTATTAAAGCTTCAATAATCATTCCGTCATGTTCTGTAGTAGCACCATAAACAATTGCCTTTTGTGTTTTAAAATTGTAAATTAAAGAATCTTGAATTGACTCTTGTGAGCCTTGTATAAATTGTGGTTTTTGTATATAATTACCCGTAGAATCTTTTATACCCATAGCGTAAGCTAGGTTTTTTTTATAATCAATAATGATTACTCCAGCCTTAAGTTCAATGTCTTGATAATATAATTCTGCCTCATTATAAAGAATTAATCGCTTTGTTTTTGGATCTAGTTTTTTATAGTCTTTTGCTTTTTCTTTAATAATATCTTCTAATCGCTCTTTAGGCAAAGTGATACTATCTATTTTTATAGTGTCCTTATGTTTTACAAAAAAAGAGTTTTTTGGTGAAATACGAATTGTTTTTTTTGGAAACTCCTTTAGCTCAGGAATATCTTGTGCATAACAAAAACCAAATCCTAAAAAGAATATAATAGTAGAGAAAAGTATTTTATTTATACCTGTTTGCAATGCTTTTAATAGTATTTTTGTGAAAGTTGGCTCAGTTTTTGAATTATAAAATTTCTGACTAACTATTGCCAAAAATAATTAAAATAAATTGATGTTATCACAACAAAATATTAAATTTTCATTAATAGTAAAACAACTAGCCACTATTCTTCTTTTTGTTTTCTTTATTTTGTTTTCCAATCAAGTGTTTTCACAAAAAAATAACTTTAAAGTAGTTATAGATGCTGGTCATGGAGGAAAAGATCCAGGCACACTTGGCTTACAAACTTTCAAACAAAAATACGAAAGTTATATTGCCTTAAAAGTTACGCTAAAAGTTGGCGAATTATTAAAAAAAGAAACGGACATTAAAACCATTTATACACGTACAAATAATAAAACATTTGTTGGCTTACAAAAACGTGGTAAAATTGCCAATAAAGCCGATGCTGATTTATTTATTTCAATACATTGTAATGCCGCTGCAAACAAAAAAGCTTACGGAACTTCAAGTTATGTTTTAGGAATGGGAAAAACTGCAAAAAATTTAGAGGTTGCAAAAAGAGAAAACAATGTTATTTTATTAGAAGATGATAGAGAAACGAATTACAGTTACGATCCTAATTCGCAAGAATTTTTAATTGGCATGGCTTTGATGCAAGAAGAATATTTAGATAAAAGTATTGAATTTGCAAGTATTGTACAAGGTAAATTTAGTTCGGTTGCCAAGCGAAAAAATCGTGGTGTACATCAAGCTAATTTAGCCGTTCTTTATTATTCCTACATGCCAAGTGTACTTATAGAAATTGGTTTTTTAACTAATAAAGCTGAAGAACGTTTTTTACATAGCAATACAGGTCAAAATAAGATTGCATTAGCTATATACAAAGCTATCGTAACTTACAAAAAAAGGTTAGAAAAAAATAGTATCGGTAATAGTAAAGTTACTATACCAAATAAAAAGAATGAAATTGTAACCAATACAACAACTACAAATAAATATTATAAAATTCAAATTGCCACAAATACCAAAAAATTAGCAACTAAATCCTATAACTTTAAAGGGTTAAAGAATATAGAACGTATTAAAGTAGGTAACATTTACAAATACTTTTATGGCGTTGCAAACGATTTAAAAACTGCAAAAAAATTACAAAAAAAAGCAATAAAAACAGGTTTTACAGATGCATTTATTTCTAAATTTAATTTTGATACTTCAACTGGTGAGGTTCCTAAATTAAATTATGACAATCCTATTAATAAAAAAAGCAATACTTCCTTAAAGAAAAATTTTGATAATAAAGTCGTTTTTAAAGTTCAAATTGCTACAAGTCCTAAAAAAATCGCTTTAAAATCTTATAATTTTAAAAAGTTGAAAAATGTATCGCGTGTAAAAAACGGAGCTTATTATATTTATTATTATGGTACTACTACGGATTATGAATTAGTTCAAAAACACCATAAAGAAGCTGTAAAAAAAGGATATAAATCCGCCTGGATTGTTGCATTTAAAAATGGTAAAAAAGTATCCGTTCAATCGGTTTTAAAAGATAAATAACTTATTTTTTCTCTTCTTTTAATCTTTTTTGCTCCAGTGTTTCCGCTAATCGTCTTGGTATAATTGGTTTAATTTGCGTTTTTCTTACTTTTGTCTTTACAAACGGATATAATTCCATATTATTTGCCATAACATCCATTTCATTAGGGTATTTATTTGTACCCAATAACACCAATTTTTCCGAATCAAATTGCAATTGTTCTTTTTTTGCTGACTCTTCAATTTTTCGTTGAATTGTTCCTTTTTTTAATTGAACTAAAAATCCGCCTTGCTTTTCAATGTCTTTAAATAACACTAAAGATTTTTGTGCTATTTCATTGGTTACATTTTCTATATAATAAGCACCTTTAGCAATATCTTTTTTTTGTATAAAGTAACTTTCTTCCTTTAATATCAATAATTGGTTTCTGGCTATTCGTGAACCAAATTCATTTGCTTTATGATAAATAGCATCATAAGCTGTATTAGAAACTACATCGGCTCCAGCTAAAACAGCACTCATACATTCGGTAGTTGTACGCAACATATTTACATTATAATCATACAAAGTCTTATTTCTTGCAGTTGGTTCTAATAAAATAGTTATTGTAATATTAGGTAACTCATACGTTTTAAATAATTTATCTAAAAGCACTCTAAAAGCTCTAACTTTTGCTATTTCAAAGAAATAATTACTTCCTACCGAAAATGTAACATAAACTTCACTCTTTTTCTTAATTAGACCTGCATTCAAATATTCATTGGTATGCGCCAAAGCATAACTAAGTTGTTGTACTATATTTGCACCTGCATTTTGATATAAACTTGCATTAATACCTAATATTATATTGGAATTATTATAGGCTTGAAAGTCTTCTTTTTCAGATAAAAACCAATTGCCACTTTCTACAAAATTATGCAGTACATCTAACACTATTTTAATCGATAAATTAGAGGTTACATGTAGCAATTCTTTAAGAAAAGAATTATCTATAAAATTACAAATTACTATAAACTCTTTATTTTTAAAAGTCTCTAATCTATTAAATACCTTTTGAATATCAAATTTATTATTTGCAATAAATCGTATTGTATCAATACCTTTTCCTAAAATTTCATGAGCAATACCATTTACTTTTTTTACATCGTCTATAAAGATAGTTTGGCAAATTTTTGTTTCTTTCTTTTTATTAGGAATAGATACACTTTTAAAATCATCTTTGTGATAAAAAGGCTTAACAGTTATGCCTGCGTTTGTTTTATTTAATAGTACTTCATTATAATTAGCACCTTTTAAATCAAATTGTATTTTTTGTTTCCACGCTTTTGCAGGTACTTTATCAAAATTTGAAAATAAGAATTTAGACACGTTTTGTATAATTAGATTATTTTAAATAAATTATTCTTTAATAGTATCAAATTCTATTAAAAAAACATCTTCTTTTGCTTTTTTCATTTTATATTCTTCACGGGCAAATTTCTCTAAAAGTATTGGGTTTTTTAAATCTTCGGTCATTTTTTTGTCTTTTTCAATTTCTTTTTTAAAATACGCATTTGTAGTTTTTAACTTATTTAACTCCTTATCTAATTGACGATGTGTTAAATAGGAGTTTTCATCAAAAAAAAGCATCCAAACAAGAAAAACCAAGAATACAATAAGCATTATTTTACCAATTTTATTTAATCGTTTAAACATCGTTATGCTAATTTTTCGTTGATAACCGTTCTAACAATATCAATTGCAACGGTATTGTATTTATCGTTTGGTATGATAATATCCGCAAAATTCTTAGTAGGCTCAATAAATTGTTGATGCATTGGTTTAAGCGTATTCTGGTATCTATTTAAAACCTCGTCTAAATCTCTACCTCTTTCTTTAATATCTCTACGTAAACGTCTTATTAAACGCTCATCGGCATCGGCGTGTACAAATATTTTAATATCAAATAAATCTAACAGTTTTTTATTGTTAAAAATTAAAATTCCTTCAACAATAACTACTTTTCTAGGATGTGTTTTAAGCGTGTCTTTTATTCTATTATGTGATACAAAAGAGTAAATAGGTTGCTCAATTATATTGCCTTTTTTTAACGATGTTAAGTCACTTACCAATAAATCAAAATCAATAGAAGCTGGATGATCAAAATTGATTTTTGTACGTTGTTCATAGGTTAAATCATTCGTTTCATTATAATACGAATCTTGCGAAATAACACAAATTTCATCTGCTGCAATTTCGTTTAAAATCTGATTTACAACAGTTGTTTTTCCCGAACCTGTTCCACCTGCGATACCTATAATTAACATATACTTTATTTTGATTGCAAAGTTAGTGAAAAAGTTAGACATATATATAAAGAACTAAAAATGCTATCTTTTGAAAAGTACATTTTAAGGAATAGTGTATTTTTTAGATTTTATATAACTAATACCAATTGGATAATTTTGATTTACAATAACATAACTGATTATTTTCAATGTCGTTTATATAAAAATAAAATGAAGCTAGCCAAAATCTTTAACAAAGTAAATTCTTAATAATTATCTACATCAAAAATAAAACGAATGGGTCTAAACTCGGCAATAGATTGAAAAGAGATTTTAACTTTTTGTAGAATTCGTTTGGATTGTGCTAAAGTTCTATTACTCGGCAATTTTATTAAAATATGTTTTATATATTGATTTCTAACTCTTGCAACAACTGGTGCGGTTGGTCCTAAAACATTATCTTGAAATTGATTACGGAGAGAAACTGCCAACCAATCACTGGCTCTATTTACTTTATTAAAATCTTTGTGTTTTAAGGTGATTTTTATAGTACGTATAAAAGGTGGATATTTATATTGATAACGTTCTTCTAATTGTTCTTTATACATAACCGCATAATCACTTGTCGTTACTTGTTGTAATATTTGGTGAAACGGATTGTAGGTTTGTATTGCTACTTTTCCCCTTTTTTTAGATCTACCAGATCTACCAGAAACTTGTACTAGTAATTGAAAACTACGTTCGTGTGCCCTAAAATCAGGAAAATTCAACATATTGTCGGCATTTAAAACACCAACTAAAGATACGTTTGCGAAATCTAGACCTTTAGATAACATTTGTGTGCCTACCAAGATATCTACTTCTTGGGCCTGAAAAGCCGATATTATTTTATGATACCCATATTTACCTCGTGTGGTATCAAAATCCATTCTTGCAACCTTGGTATTGGGGAAAATTTCTTGTAATTCCAGTTCAATTTGTTCCGTTCCAAAACCTTTGGTTGTTAATGCTGTTCCGCCACAGGCACCACAAGTTTTTGGCATAGAGCGTACATAATTACAATAATGACAACGCAGTTCTCGTTTAAATTTATGATAGGTTAGAGTGACGTCACAATTAGGGCATTCTGGAGAAATACCACAGGTTTCACAAGAAACTACAGGTGCAAAACCACGTCTATTTTGAAAAATAATTATCTGTTCTTTTTCATTTAATGCTTCTTGAATTAAGCTTATCATTCTATCTGAAAAATGCCCATTCATTCGCTTTTTATGGTACTTTTCTTTGATATTTACCAGCTCAATTTCTGGTAAAAGCACATCGCCAAACCTTCTAGTTAAATTAACTAACCCGTATTTGTTTTGTTGTGCGTTATAGTAACTTTCTATAGATGGCGTTGCACTACCCAATAAAATTTTACTTTGATGCATTTTGGCTAATACGATGGCAGCATCTCTTGCATGATATCGCGGCGCTGGTTCAAATTGTTTATAGGAAGTTTCATGCTCTTCATCAACAATTATTAAACCTAAATTAGAAAAAGGCAAAAATACCGCAGATCGAGCACCTAAAATTATTTGTGTTTTACCTTTATTCGCTAATAAATTCTGCCACACCTCTACTCTTTCGTTCAATGAATATTTGGAATGAAATACCGATATTTTTTCACCAAAATAGTGTTGTAATCTGGTGATTAATTGTGTTG
This sequence comes from uncultured Flavobacteriaceae bacterium, assembly GCA_964582005.1. Lineage (GTDB taxonomy): Bacteria > Bacteroidota > Bacteroidia > Flavobacteriales > Flavobacteriaceae > S010-17. Next base: position 10,488 of record CAZOQL010000083.1, read on the forward strand.
TCAAAGCAATTTCTGGTAATAAATACAGCACTTGCTTTCCTTCTTTTAAATTTTTTTGAATTAATTTGGCATAAATCTCTGTTTTTCCACTAGATGTAATTCCGTGTAATAAAACAATATCTTTTTCCTTAAAAGAAGTTTTTATGTCATTGTATGCTTTTTCTTGATAAACCGATAAGTCTTTTATTTTTTTTGCGGATTTACCAAAATCTACGCGATCAATTTGTATGTAATATATTTCGAATATATTTTTGTCAACCAGAGATCTAATAATTGCAGATGAAACATTGGCAATTTCTTCTAAATCCTTTACTTTAATAGGTTTTTTAGTAGAAGCATTTAACGAAAAATAGCTCATTACAGCTTGTTTTTGTTTTTTTGCTCTGGTTAATTCATCTAGAAGTTCCCCTAATTTTTCATCGGTATTATAGCAAGTATTTAATTTTATATATTTGATTAATTTAGGCGTATATTTTTCAAAAATCTCTTCTTTTATAGATAAAACTCCTTTTTTAATCAAGCTATTTATTATCGGAAAAATTGTTTTTTTATCTAAAATAGCACTTACTTCATTGATATTTAAGATAGATTGCCTTTGTAAAGCATCGTAAACTAAATATTCTTCTTTATTTAAAATAGCATCGTCTATAAAGTTTTCATTTCGTATAAGCAAACTTTCACTTTCTAATAAAAAAACAGATGGCAAACCTGCGCGTAACACATCGC
>CAZOQL010000084.1:0-10954 GCA_964582005.1 uncultured Flavobacteriaceae bacterium
ATCTTTTAATATAATGTGGTTTTTAATGACTATTTGTTTTAGTTCGTCTATTTTTATTAAGGTTTCTGACTTTTCTTCTTCAAGAACTTCTGTTTTTTTGTGGTATTTTTTGTATAAAATAAAGACTATTCCTAAAAGTAAAGTTATTATTGCTAATATGGGTAGAATGGTGTTCATTTTGGTTTTTAGGGTGTTTGTTTTGTTTCTTTGGTTTTTTAGTTGGGTTTGTTTAAGTTGTAATTCAATATTTTTATAGTTATTTAATATTTTTAATGAGTTGCCTCTTTTGTCTATTTCTTTTATTAATTTATTGGTTTTTTTTATATAAAAATAAGCACTATCTATTTTGTTTAATGAGTCGTAACATTTATAAATCCATTGGTTTATTTTCCAACTTAGGTCTTTATCTTTTTTAAATTCGTTATTTAATAAGTTTTTAAATTTTGGTATTGCTTGATTGTATTTTTTAAATTTAAAATCTAAAATAGATAGGTTTAATTTTATACCTTTTTTATCTCTGTTTGTAAAAAAATAATCATAGTTGTTAATGTTATTTAAAATGTTTAAATAAGTACTCTTACTTTTACTGTAATCGTTTAAAAAAACTTCATAATAAAATGCTTTCATTATATCTTGTTTCGATTTTAAATAAATATTAAAATTAAATTTTTGAAAAGTAATTTTTATATTTTGTTTTATATTTAATTTTTTTTCGAAATTATTAAGTATTTTTATATATGTTTCGTTATAGTTAAACCAAAAATAATCTACACTATCTTTTTTAAATTTATTCAGTTCATTATTAAATTTTGTTAATAAAACACTGTTATTTAGTTTAATTTGTAATAATGATAATTTTATTAAACTGTAATTAATTAACAAGGTGTCTTTTAATTTGACTGACAAATCTTTTGCTTTTATATAATTATTAAAAGATTGTGTGTACTTAAAGTTTTCATAATAATAATCTCCTATTTGTAATTCTTTTAAAATAGTATATCTATCATTATTCGTAATTTGATTGCTAAAAATGGTATCTAATTTTACGCCTGTTTTTAAAAAATTAATTTTTTTATTAAATAGCTCTTTATAATAAATTGGTAGTTTATTGTTAATTAAACTTGCCTTTTCTATATTGTATTCTTTTAGTGCTACAATTATTTTATTTAATTCTTTTTCTTGTGCATTAACACTTAAATAAAATATAAAAAAGACAATATTTATTTTTTTAACAAAAAAACTCATTTCGTTTTATGGTTTATTTTAATGTTACTTTAGCCATACAATAATGAGCACCTGGTGCATACGGTCTAGAAAGATATTGTCCTGCAAGAGTACCGCAATTTTTAAAAGTTTCACTTTTTCCTTTTTCATGAACATGCATGTTTATTAAATCTCCTTTTTTAAATTGTTTTATATGGTTATTAGTATTTTGAAGATTTATTATTGAAACTGTACTTGTTTCACCTGCTTCTTCTATTTCTAACTTAATATCAATATATTTATTTGGTAAGATAATTACTTTTACACTACTTGGTACAATTTTATATTTTAAACCTTTTATATTTTTAATTCTAAAGTTCATGTCATTGTAATTATAGCCTAATTTGTCTTCAGATTCATCTCCTTTTATAAAAGAAGCTTCTATATCAAACCTACTTTCATTACAAAAATGTCTATGAACTGGTTGATAACTGGATGATTTAATATTAAATTTATTTTGAGGTATTGGTTTTAATACAACTTTTTCTAAACTGCTTTTTTTGGTTATATCTAATTCATTAATTATAGGTTTTTCTGATTTAATAGAATCTACGTTTTCTGTTTTTATATTAGGTTGTTCTTTTTTGTTGGTTTTACAAGAATAAATAATTAATGTAAAAAGGCAGAATAAAATAATTTGTTTTGTTTTCATTTTTAATTTAGTTTAAGGTTAATTTTGATTTTGTATTATTGTATTTAATTTTTCTAATAAGTTTTCTCTTTCTTTTTTTGCGGTTTTTAAATCGGATTTTAGTTTTTCTAAAGCGTCATTATTTGTTAATTTTTCGGACTCGATAGTTCTAATTATATCTTGAATTTTACTTTCTCTTTCTAAACTAAATTTTTCACTTGCAAAAATAGCGTCGTTTAAAAGTTTTTTTTGATTTTCTAAATTTGTCTTTTTTAAGGTATTATCATATTTAAATGAAATAATTTGACCTGGTATTTTAACAATGGCTTTTGCAATATTAATTGGTATCGAAATAAAACCTTCAGCAGAAGATGGGTTTGTTATTTCATTAGAAGACAACATACCATCTATTAAAACAAGACTGTCTGTTCTTTTAGAAAATGCAGATCTTTTTATAGGTATATTTATTAGTTTGTTTACATCTATAATTTGAATGTTTTGTTTGGCAACAATTTTTACATTATTATCATTTTTAAATTGATCTGATGAATATTTAATTTCAATCATTTTAACTGGTCTAACTAAAATACCATCGCTAGATATTGTTGTAATTTCATCAGTTACTTTTGTTATTTCATTTTTTGAAATTTTTACAGTATCATTTTTAATTTTTAAATCATCTGTTTTAATAGTAAAATTAATTGTTTTTGTAACAAAATTATTATTATTAAATTCATTAATAATTAAAAATTTATTTTCAATATTTAAACTGTCGCTAGTTGCTAAATCTGAAATTTTAAATTCTAAATTTAGAGCGAAATCTTTTAATGTTTTATGAATTATTTTATTTTTAAGGGTTGAGGCTGAGGTGTTTTTAAGAATATCAGTTGGTGATTGGGTTATTTTTGTTATGATTGAAGGTGTTTTGTCATCCGAAGAAATAGTTGCTGTTTGTAATAAACCTTTAGTGTTAATTTTAAATTTAATTTCATCGGACATTAAAAAGTTTTTTTTGTAATTTAACATTAAAAATTGTTTATTGTCTGGTATGTTTTCAATAGTAGTGGTAAAAACTTGTTGAATTATAAACTGGTTTTTATCTAATTTTTTTATGGTATTACCATTAGAATCTATATCTTCATAATATTGTACTTGTACTTTTAATTTTACATTAAGTTTTATTAATGTTTCGGGTAAATAATAATACATCATACCTTTTTGAATAGGATTATTGTATTTTATAGAATCGTAATTTTCTGTACTTGTTTTATTATGTGTTTTAGTAATTGGTTTATAAGTATTAGATTTAACAATACTACAGCTCGTAAAAAATAGTAATAATAATAAAATTATATTTTTCATATGGTAAAAGATTTAGTTAAACTTTTTATATTAACAAAATTGTTTTCTGGTTCTATAGTTAATTTGTATTTTCTTTTTATAAAATTTGTTACGTCAATATATACCACAGTTTTATTGCCATGACCAAAATATCCATTATATATAATTTCTTCTTTATTATCATATTTTAAAATTATATTAATTTTTAAATTTTTAAATTTATTGTTAAATTTAATTCGTTTAAATTTATAATTTCTTGTTATATTATTAGGTTTATTATCACTAGTTATTTCTGTTATTTTAATAATATTGGTTTGAATTTTTTTACTTTTATTAACAAAGGTTGTTGCACAATATAAATCATTGGTTTTGTAATTTTTAGTAATGCTTGAATAATCGCCTATACTAGAATTTAATTTATTTTGACTTACCTTAACGACATCATCTTTACTACAGTTTAATTTTTTATTACAAGATTTTATGTTAATATTTATTGGTGATGTTTTAGAACAACTACTAAACTGAACTATTATATTTTCTGATTCATTTTTTTTAGATAAAAATTGTATTGATGGATAAAAATAACTGGTGTTTTTATTATCACCTAACATTTTAAAAGTATTCGTAGCATTTGTAAAATTAAATTTATTAAAGTCTATTTTAGAACTTCTGTTGTCCTTGTCACCAGAAGTAAAAACATAAAATAAATTATTATTATAAAATAATGCATCTTGCATTCTAATATCTCCCGCAAGGAAGTTTTCACCTTTTTGTTGTTCTACTTGTGCAAATCTTTTAAATTTTTTAGGTATTTTATAAAATTTCATTTTAGGGTTGTTATAAATATTATCAGTAATATAATATAACTTTATATGATCTAAGAAAGGTTTGTCTTCTATTTTTCTTATCTGTTTTTCTTTAGAAGTACTCAATAGTAGCGCACCTTTTTTATATTTATATATCCAATTAACAGGTTTAAGTGTAAATGGTTTTTCTTCTATTTTATACCAATATCTATATTTTAAATTATCATTATTAAATCCCGTTTTTTTATCAAATTGGTAAACAATTGATTGCTCATAAGTTTCACCGTCATTTGAATAAATATTACCAGAAATAAAAAGACTGTTTTTGGAAATGGTTATTTTAGGATAATCAAAAAAACTATCTTTAATATTAAACTCAGTTGGTACGCTTTTTATTTTAAAAAAATTCCAACCATCTAAAGGGTTATCGGTTTTAGAAAAACCAATTAAAATTTTACCATTATTATATGAATCACATTTTTGTAAATACAAAATAAATCTGTGATATTCAAAATCATAAATTATTTTAGGATCACATGGATTTATAAAATCTTCATCATCAATAAAATTTGCTAATTTCACTCTATAAATAGATTTTTTATTATAGTTACTATAATATTTTATAAAGTTATTTGATATACTAATAATAAAATCTTTATTAGAGCAACTTATCGAATTATCTAAAGGATGTGTTTCTATTTTTGTATATTCATTAATATCTTCAACAATTTCTTTTTTAAAATTAGGAAAAATATAATTTTCTTCAAGAATTGATTCTATATCAAAAATAAATTCTTCAGATTTATCATTTCCTTTCAAAATAGTTAAATTATTATCGTATTTATAATGTAAATTTTGGTATCTGGTTTTTAATTTAGAGTCTAAAAAAGTATTGTACTTATAGTTATTAAGATTAATTTTATTATCAAAACCTAATTTTTCTACACTAAAAATATCAGAAACTTTTGCCGCATCATTGTTGCTATATTCAAAAATATCTTGTGTAAAACAACTAAAGGAAATAAATAAAATAATAAATAAAATTTTACTTTTCATTAAAAAGGTTTAATTAAGTTGGTTAAATATACGTTTTTTATTTTATCTATTCCCAATACTCTGTTTAAAAAAACAACAGAGCATGGAAATAAACAATTCAAACAAAAATCAAATAAAGAAAAATTATCTTTTAATTTTATTACAGGTTAAACCTGAGTGTTGGTGTTATCATAAGGTCGCCATTATCTACAATGGCATTATTAATATCTAAACCTAAAGACAATCTATCGCCTATGTTTACCGATATACTGGCTCCGTACATAATATAATAAGTGTCTTCTGTGTCAAAATCTTCAAAAAATTCTGAAATTGCACCACCGCCTATTGATGGTCCTAATCGTACACCATTTGCAACAACAAAATTATAGGTTGTAAATAAATCTGCTTGAAATGCGCCATTACTATTTATAAATTCAAAACTATCGTCAGGCAATAAATAAAGTATATTCATAGTTAAATCAAAACCTTTGCCTTCATTGCTGTAATCTTTATTTACAGACATTCCTATTCCAAAACTATATAGTTCGCTAATGTTAACCGGTCTTAATGCCACACCTAAGGTTAATTCTTGTGCTTTAGATTCTAAAAAAGTAAATAAAATTAGTATTGCAATTATTAAACTAGTTAAGGTCTTTTTTTGTGGTGTTTTATTTTTCATTTTTTAATGTTTTAAATATTATTTTTATTTGGTATGTATGTTTAATGTAAAGTTTGGTTATTAATTTAATTACAGTCTAAATTATCAAGACTGTTTTGTACTTGATTTATGGAAGATTGACTGGCTTCTGGGCAAAGTCTTGCGGCTCTTACAAATGCATTACCTCTAGTAATAATAGTATTGCAATTTGCGGTTGTTTGGTTTTGTGACCATGCGTTTACAGCATCTGCATATCTGTTTGATGCTTCAAGCATTAAATCACAATTACTAGAGTCTGTGTCTAAATCTTCTTCTTCGCAAGAAGAAAAAGTAAATAGACAAATAAATAACATTGAATAAATAATTTTTTTCATAATTTGAATTTTTAAAAATTTAATACCTACTTCTTATTTATAGTCTTAGTTCGGTTTGTTTGGACTTGTAATTTTTTTAATACCAACCACGAGTATTATATGTGACTGTTTCTGGTTGATTATTACCATAAGCAAGACCTACTTCTTTTGCTGCTTGAACAATGTTTAGGTTTGCATCTAATTCTTTTAATTTAAAGTTCCAGTGTCTATCAGATGTTTCTTTAACTCTACTAGCAACTTGACTATAAAGTGTTTTTACTTCATTAAAACAAGTAGCGTTTGGGTCAACGGTTGCTAAAATTTTGCCTATTTCATTTGCTGCGTTAATATCTTGATTTGCAACCCAAATACTATTTGCTATATTAAGTTTACGCCTACAATCATCTTCTATTGCTTTTAAATAAATGGTTCTAATTTTAGTTTCTACAGTATTAAAGCAAGTACTTGTTTCTGGTATATTACTGTAAACAGCAAGTGCTTCTACCATTTTGTTTTGAGCCTCTAGGTTGTTTGCCCTTTTAACTAACAAATCACAATTGGCATTATAATAGTTTACTATTTTTTCTTTTCCTTTTGCAATGAATTTTTTAGCATTCTCACTTTTTGGATTTAATCTTTTTAATGCAGAAATAAATGCTTTGTTTTCATTAGTACCAACACCTTTTAGCATAAAAGATTCGCTAGTAAATAAATTTCCTGCAATACCATCGCCAATATAAAGTGTAACTTCAAGACTTATTGCGTGCATTATTGGTGCAGTTGCTGTAATGTTTTTAGTTAAAACAGTAACATTTGGTGTAAGTATAAATCTTGAGTTATTTACATCATCACTTATACCGTTTTGTGTAATTAACTGTCCCAATTTATTAATAAACATTCTTTTTGCTACTGCAGGAATGTTTTCTACCTGTTCTGGTATATATGCACCAAGTAAAATACCATCGTAATTTATTTTATTGTTTTGTGCTACTAAATTGGTAATAACAAGTAGCGTTATTATATATATTAAATTTTTCATTTTTTCTGTTTTTAAATATTAATATTATTTACCTCCTAAAATTATAGTTGCTCTACCTAAACCTTTCATAACTACTTTATTTGGAATAGAATACGGTGCGTTTTTTAAGAATTTACTTAACTTTTTTACATATCGCCTTGCATCTATTGCACGACCTTTATCATTAAATAACGGAATTCTAACTTGTTCAAAAAGCGCCATATCTTCCGTCATATCGGTTGTTGAAAATCTGCTTTTTACAGTATTGTCATTTAACCAATCTTCTATAATAATGCCTAATTCTTCACCTTGATATTCGGTTTCTAAATCGCCATCAAAATCATCCCAAGTTTGTATTCTTACTATAATTTCTCTTCCGTTTTCGAATAAATCATCAAAATGTGCTTGTAATGAATCGTTAAAACGATCAATGTGACTTAATATCGCTTCAGATAATAAAACAGGTACTTCTGCTGAAAAAGATGGTGCGCCAGTACCAACTGCAGTTGCAATTTGTTTATCTGTATAAGCATCTAGACCTTGTAAATTAAAAGTAACCGATTTTTTTGGTCCTGTTTTATTAACCGTCCAAGTTAATTGGATAATAATATCTGCTTTCGCTACTTTTTTTAGTGCATCAATTGGACTTTCGGAAACTCCAGAACCAGAATTTCTAGATAAACGCATATTATCTTCGGCGTTGTTAGATTCTAATGATCTTATAACGGATTCCATATTTTTTAATGGAAATCCTCTTTCTGCCATTAAACCATTTATTTGACTTATTACTTGTAAAACTTCGGTGTTTTCTTGAAAAGCACGTTTATAATCTGGTATTTTTATTGTGGTACCTTGATCATTAAAAGTTAACATATAACCGTTTTGATTACACCAAGCATCGCTAGGTACTATCATTAAAGTTGGTTTTTTTGCTTGACTAAATATTGTTATGCTTATTAATAAAACGCATACAATTAGTATATTTTTATATAAATTTTTCATTTTTTGATTCTTTTAAAATTAATGGGTTAAAATCCTGATGTTAAACCACGTATGATTCCTTCTTTTTCTAATCTTTTGCGTAATTCATCATATTGTACATTTACAATAACACCTATTTTATATTCTCTACGACTTATTTTTAAACGATCGCCTGGTGCAATTCTACCATCGGTTGCAGCAGAAACATATTTTAAATATTCGCCACCATCTTTAAAAAAGTTTTTGAAGAAATCGTTAAATTTAATTTCTATATCTGCTGATTTTACTAATGGTCTAATAGATGTACAACCTCTTCCGCCGCCTGCGTAACCTTTAAAAATAACACCATGTACGGCATTTTTCATACCACTTGATATGGCGTGTTTTGGGTTTTTAGAATACGACCAAACTTTAACTAATTTTGATCCTTGTTTGGCAATGCCTTCGCATTCTAAATCGTAACGCCACGTTTTTGTGTCTTTATTGGCTTTGTTTTTTTTCCATTGTGCATTTGTTGTAATAGTAAATAACAATACAAGTATTACTATTAAGCTAAATTTGTTTGTGTTTTTCATTTTTATTTGTTTTTAATTTGTTTGTATTTAATTTATTTGTCTTAAGAACATACCTACTTGAAACTTTTTACTATTTCCTTTGAAGGTTGTGTATTCAAAAGTCGAACTATTTTGTTTGTTTATATTGAAAGTATTATCCCAAATATGTCGTTTATCAACAGTTACAACACCAACTCTTTTATAAGTTATTCTTTCTTTTTTATCTAAAACTTGTTCTAAAACTTCAAACTTATCTCCTTTTTCTAATCCTTCTTTTAAGCCTATTTTTGCTGCAACAGGATTAACACCAATTATTGGAGATTTAGTTTTAAATGTATCGTATCTTCGTTCTAATTTAGAAATTGCTTTATTAGTTGCATTAATTGTTGCTATTTTTATTAGTTGATTGCTAGATTTTGAACTAAAACCACTAACCGCAACACCTCTTCTAGCATTTTGAGAACCAATGTATTTAAGTCTTAAAAAATTAGAATTATCAAAAGCTTGTTTTTTACTTTCATTATAATTATTTTCATCAATCCAATAATCATTATAAAAAATAGCGGCTGTTTCTTCGTCCCAAACTAATTTATATAAGTAAGAAGTTGTTTTTACCCAATAACCATTAAGTGCTCCTTGTGTTGCTAAAGCAGCACCACTGCCTATAAGACTAGCGTTTGGCACACCTGCTGCTTCCAATAGATTACCTGTAATTTTGAGCCAACCACCTGCTTTTTTTGCTTTTTCTGCTTTATTGGTAAATTTATAATCGTTTATAATAACAAATGTATTTGCTATTAACTCTTCGCCAGCATCTGCTAACATTGCTTCTCCTCTTTCGTTATTTCTAGCAATTACAACATCTAAATCAGTTGCATTATAATTACCTCTTTCTGCTACTAATTGCATGTTAAATTCTCCTCTTTCATTACGGTTAAACCATTTTGAAACAAGTTTTTTTGCTACATCATTAGTGTTTAAATACATTTCTATATTACCACTTTGATCATCTATAATGGCATTAGAATGTATTAAATACGGTCCAATATTATGATCATTAAATTTGGTAGAAATTGTTTCATCACCAAAGGTGTTTTTAATTATTTCGCTATGTTCTCTTTTTGTATTTTGAATCATCATAGTATATAAAGAACTACGTCTATATTTAATTTGATTAGTATTACTAGAATGTCTTTTTACCTTTGCTTTACTATTATTACTTGTGCTTGTAAAACTTAAAATATTGTTACTATTAGAGGTATTATTATTTGTAGAAGTATTATAATCATCTAAAATTTCTAATAAAGAGGTTTCACGTAAATTAGTACCTTTTTTAACTTGTTTTTTTGAAGATAAATTAGCTAAAGATGTTGTTTCTGTTTTAGAAACATCTTTTTTATTGTCTAATTTTTGAATATTTTTTTCTAGTTTATCGGCTAATAAATAGTCTTTATTTTTTATAGCTTCTTGCTTATCTGCTTCTAATTTTTGTTTTTTATCTGTAACAGATTCTAATGATTGTATTTGTTTTTCTAATTTATCGGCTAATAAATAATCTTTATTTTTTAAAGCCTCTTGTTTTTGTATTTCTAAATTTTTTGGGGTTGGTTTATTTTTAAATGCTTTTATTTGTTTTTCAATTTTTGCTGCTAATAAATAATCTTTTTTACCTAATGCTTTTTCTTGTGTTTGAGTTAACTCTTCTAAAGAATTACCGTAAGATTCTTCTACATTATTAACAACAACAGTTTCTGTGATTCCTGTTTTTTCTCTATTTTTAATTTCATCATCTATTAAACTTGTATCTTGATTACTTGCTTTTAATGTTTCTCGTGTTTTAATTAAATTATTAAAAGAAAAGTTTTCAAAACCTGTAGAAGATTTGTTTTCAAAATAAACACCTCTTTTTTCTAATTCAATTTCTGTGTACCTTGCAGCTGCACTATTATTACCTTTATCTAATAGTGTTTTATGTGATGCTTTTAATATATTTGTATTAAATTTTGATAAAGGATTATTAAGATTAGAAGAATTATTATTTGTAGTGGCTGTGGCTGTATTATTATCTGTAGTTTTACTATTTTTATAATAACTAACACCGCTTGATGAAGAGCAACTATAAATTATAATTATAACTATAATTAGTATTATTATTTTGATTAAATTTTTCATTTTATTTGTTTTAAGATTTGTTTGAATGTAGTTTTTACCAAATCATTGCGAATTGATTAACACCACAAATTTAAAGGCATTAACACTTTAAAAACAAAAAAATGTCGTGAATGACGTAATAAATAGCGTGAATAACGTAAAC
>CAZOQL010000085.1:0-10945 GCA_964582005.1 uncultured Flavobacteriaceae bacterium
TCTAAATCTTTTTTAGTGATAATACCACCTAAATCTTTTAAATAGTTTACTAATATTTCAGAAGTTTCTCCTTTATAAAATTCATCTCTACCATTATCACGTATGCGTTCTAATGTTTTTGCAAGTTGCATGTATTTTATCGTATCTCCTTTTTTCCAAACTTTATCCAGTAAAATTACTCGATTATTTGCTTTTTCGAAATTTACTTTGTACTTATTTAAAGCTTTAGCTTGTTTTTTAGTAACTACAACGCCTTTTTTGGCTAAATCTATGGCAGGTTGTATTAAATTCTTAAACGGAATTGTTCCAAATTTTTCATGAACTTTAAACAATCCTGCAATAGTACCAGGAATTCCAATTGCATTTGCCCCAAGTGTGCTTTTGTTTGGGATAACATTTTTGTTTGCATCTAAATACATATCGTGATGTGCGGCTAAAGGTGCTTTTTCACGATAATCTAAAGCGCCAGTTTTACCGTCTTTAGTACGGTAAACCATAAAACCACCACCGCCAATATTACCTGCAAAAGGATAAGAAACAGCTAAAGCTAAATCAGTAGCAATCATTGCGTCAAAAGCATTGCCACCTTTTTGCATAATTGCAATACCAATTTTAGAAGCTTCTTCTCTTGCGCAAACCACCATAGCTTTATCAGTTAAAATTCCTTTTACAGGTTTTTCTTGTTGTTTACACTGTATAAAAAGGAGAGCTATTAGAATTAATACATATTTTTTCATAAGAATAAATTGAAAATCAGGAAGTAAATATAAAGTAAAACTTTTTAATATACGTGAATCTAAAAATTAGCTATATTTGCCCGTATAAAATTCGACATATGATATTAGGTGTACATTGGAATCCATCTCCCGAAATTGTGAATATTTTTGGTATTTCAGTTCGTTATTACGGATTAATGTTCGTAGTAACATTTATTTTAGGAGCGTATTTGCTTAAAAAAATATACAAGAATGAAAAAGTAAATATAGATTATATTGAACCTTTATTTATGTATGTGGTTTTGGCTACTATAATAGGGGCAAGATTGGGTGAAGTCTTTTTCTATAGTTGGGATTATTATCAAAACCATCTAATAGAAATCCTACTGCCAATAAAAGGTCAAGAAGGTGCTTCGATGCTGTTTGGATTAATAAAAGGCTATGAATTTATTGGTTTTAGGGGTTTAGCAAGTCATGGAGCTGCAATAGGTATTGTAGTGGCGATGTATTTTTACACTAAAAAATATACATACAAACCCTTATTATGGATATTAGATAGAATTGTAATTCCCGTAGCAAGTGGCGCTGCATTTGTACGAATAGGTAATTTAATGAATTCCGAAATTATAGGAAAAGTAACCAATTCTAATTTTGGATTTCGATTTATACGAGAAAAATACAATATGTATGAGGCAATGCATATTACCAAAGCCAAAACTGCCGAAAAAGCATACGATTTAATAGAAAATAGTCCAAGGTTTAAACAATATTTAGCCGATGTGCCTTTGCGTTATCCAACACAGTTATTTGAGTCTTTTAGTTATGCTATTATTTTTGCCATTTTATGGTTTGTATATTGGAAAACAACTAAAAAGAATAAGTCAGGTTTTATTTTTGGTTTATTTATGGTGTTACTTTGGTCGGTTAGATTGGTAATCGAAATTTTTAAAGAACCTCAAATTGATAATTTAGATTATTATTTTGGTGTATTTAATACAGGGCAATTATTATCCATACCTATGATTTTAATTGGTTTTTATTTTATGTTTAGAAGTAAGAAGTAAGAAGTAAGAAGTAAGAAGTAAGAAGTAAGAATAATTTTTCACAAAACTTTATCAAATTCACATTATAAGCTTATAATAGTAATTAATTGGTAATTTAATGTAACAAAAGTCACTTAAATGTTCGAAAAAAATAGTATGTTTGGTTTTATTAATCAAATATTAATTAAAATTTTTTTTTATGAGAACAAAAATTACATTATTAATTTCACTTTTGCTAGTATCATTTACAATGATGGCGCAATATGAAGTAACAGGAACAGTAACCGATAGCAATTCGGAACCATTACCAGGAGTTTCCGTAAAAGTAGATGGAAAAACAATAGGTACAAGTACCGATTTTGACGGAAAGTATACTTTACAAGTAGCTAAAGAAGATGTATTAAACTTTACATCTGTTGGTTTTGAATCAGTTTCAAAAACTATGGATGGATCTGCTGTTGTAGATGTTGCTATGGCTGAAGGAATGGCTTTAGACGAAGTTATTGTTATAGGGTCTCGAAACCCAAATAGAACAGCAGTTGACACTGCCGTACCAGTAGACGTTATTAATATTGCAGATATTATAAGTACTGGTGGTCAAGTTTCTGTCAATGAAATTTTAAATTTCGTAGCACCATCTTTTACTTCACAAACACAAACAGTTTCAGATGGAACAGATCATATTGACCCTGCATCTTTAAGAGGTTTAGGACCAGATCAGGTTTTAGTGTTAATTAATGGTAAACGTAGACACAATACTTCATTAATTAATATTAATGGTACCGTTGGAGCAGGAAGTGTCGGCACAGACATGAATGCAATTCCTTCTGCAGCAATTGAAAGAATTGAAGTGTTGAGAGATGGAGCTGCTGCACAATATGGCTCTGATGCTATTGCAGGAGTTATTAATATTGTATTAAAAAAAGGAACGAATAAATTAGATTTTTCCGTAACAACTGGAGCTAATATGTCCGAAGGAGCTAATCACCAAGAAGGTGGTATGGATGGTGAGAAAATTCAAATTGATGCTAATTATGGTTTGCCTTTAGGCGAAAATGGAGGTTTTGTAAATTTCACAGGTTCTGTGTCAACTAGAAATCCAGGATTAAGAAATGCAACAAATTTAGAAAAAATTTACGATGTAGCTAACGCAGCAGAATTTGCTTTTATTTCTGCTAACCCAGGAATGTCAATATCTGATATGACTGCAGCAAATTATCAAACTGGAGCTTTAGCTTTAGGTTCTACATATATTACACCGGCTAATTTAGCTGTTATTGGAGGTTTGCCTTCAGATGCGAGTGGAAATATGACAACAGCAGACTTAACCTTGTTAAGAGATGCTGTTAACGATAATGGTGGAATTGGTGCTTTTGGAAGTTACCAAGATTTAGACAATGCGCAATTTGCAGCTAGAGGTAATGAAAGAAACGATTTTAGATTTAAAGTAGGAACTTCAAAATTAAGAGAAGGTAAGTTTTTTGGAAATTTAGCATTACCAATCGGGGAAAATGCAGAATTATATTCTTTTGGTGGAATTTCTTATAGACAAGGTTTAGGTTATGGTTTTTTAAGAGAGCCACATAGACCAAAAGCAAATACAGCAGTAAATACTAATGGTTTTTTACCAGGAATTCAATCGGATATTTTAGACCAATCGTATGCAATTGGTATTAAAGGAGAAACCAATAATGGTTGGAATGTAGATTTTTCAAATACCTATGGTGCAAATTCTTTTGCTTTTACAGTTATAGAATCTACTAATGCAAGTTTAGGTGCTTCATCTCCATCAGATTTTGATGCTGGTTCGTTTAAATTTGCTCAAAACACGACAAACTTAGATTTTACTAAATTTAATGAAGATTTATTTGCAGGTGTAAACTTTGCTTTTGGTGTAGAATATAGAGTAGATCATTTTCAAATTTTTGAAGGTGCAGAAAACTCATACGCAACGTATGATAATAATGGAAACCCTACTATTGGAGGCGTTGGCGGAGCAACAAATGCACTTGGTGAATCTTTGCCAGGAACAGCACAAGTATTTGGTGGTTTTACACCTCAAAACGCAACAGATAACTTCAGAAATAGTATTGGAGCTTATATTGATTTAGAAGCAGATTTTACAGAGAGAATTTTAGTGAGCCTTGCTACACGTTATGAATCATTCTCAGATTTTGGAGATACATTTAACTATAAATTAGCAACTCGTATTAAAGCTACCGATAATATTAATGTAAGAGCAGCATATAATACTGGTTTTAGAGCACCATCATTACATCAACAGTTTTTTAGCAGAAGTAGTACTATTTTTAACTCAAGTGGAGTTGCTGAAGAAGTAGGTTTGTTTAGAAATGATAGCCAAGCTGCAAAATTATTAGGTATTGGTAAATTAAAAGAAGAAACTTCTCAAAGTGTTAGTTTAGGATTTACTGGTAAATTTGGCGGTTTTTCTTTAACTGTAGATGCGTACCAAATTACGATTGATGATAGAATTGTTTTGACAGGAAAATTTAAACATGGTGGTGATCCAGTTTTACAACCAATATTTGAAGCAGCAGGAGCTGGTAAAGTTCAGTTTTTAGCAAATGCAGTAGATACTAAAAATCAAGGTGTTGATGTTGTAGCAGGGTATAAATTTAATATTTCAGACAAATTTGTATTAGATAACAGCTTAGCAGCTACTTTTTCTAAAGTAGAAATTACTAATATTAATGTACCTGCAAAAATTGCAGCTGCAGGTTTAAGTGGTGATTACTTTGATGGACAAGAAGAGGCGTTTTTAACGATTGCTCAACCAAGATCAAAAGTGAATTTAACACATACACTTAAAAATGATAAATGGACATTTATGTTAAGAAACGTTTATTTTGGCGAAGTTACTGATCCAGATGATTTTTCAGGAGATGCTAGAGTTGCTGGTACAACAGTAAGTAATGATGCAATTTATGCTGGTAAAATAGTTACAGATTTGTCTATTTCAAATAAACTAACTAAAAACACTTCTATAACAATAGGAGCTAATAATTTATTAGATGTTTATCCAGATGAAAATAGAGCTGGAGGACAATCTAACGCATCATTTCCGTATTCAAGAAGAACTTCACAGTTCGGTTTTATGGGACGATACGTGTTTGCTAAAATAAAACTGAGTTTGTAATTTAGTTTTAAAAATGTAATATTTTAAAAGGCTGTAATTTTATTACAGCCTTTTTTTATGACTAATACTTAAAGTCAAAAAACTTTTAGTTACTTTGTAAAAATATTTAAATACACGTACTATGATAGCAACAGATAAAATAACATCACAACAAGCAATAGATTTAGAAGATAAGTATGGAGCACATAATTACCATCCATTACCAGTAGTTTTAAGTAGAGGCGAAGGCGTTTATGTTTGGGATGTAGAAGGAAAGAAGTATTATGATTTTTTATCAGCTTACTCGGCAGTTAATCAAGGGCATTGTCACCCTAAAATTGTAAATGCTATGACTGCGCAAGCCAAAACATTAAGTTTAACTTCTAGAGCATTTTATAATGATGTATTGGGTAAGTATGAAAAATTTGCAACCGAGTACTTTGGTTTTGATAAATTATTACCAATGAATACAGGGGCCGAAGCGGTAGAAACAGCCATCAAATTATGTAGAAAATACGCTTATGAGGTAAACGAAATTGAAGAAAATGAAGCGAAAATAATTGTTTGTGAAAATAATTTTCATGGTCGTACAACTACCATTATATCCTTTTCAAACGATGAAGATGCTCGTAAAAGTTTCGGACCTTATACGCCAGGTTTTATAAAAATTAAATACGACAACTTAGAAGCCTTAGAAAACACTTTAAAAAACACTAAAAATGTAGCGGGTTTTTTAGTAGAACCAATACAAGGTGAAGCAGGCGTTTATGTACCAACCGAAGGTTATTTAACCAAAGCAAAGGCTTTGTGTGAACAATATAATGTACTATTTATTGCCGATGAAGTGCAAACAGGTATTGCAAGAACAGGAAAATTATTAGCCGTAGATCACGAAAATGTAAAACCAGATATTTTAATATTAGGTAAAGCACTTTCTGGTGGCGCATACCCAGTTTCCGCAGTTTTAGCAAACAACAATATTATGAATGTAATTAAGCCAGGACAACATGGTTCTACCTTTGGAGGTAATCCAATTGCGGCTGCCGTTGCTATTGCTGCTTTAAAAGTAGTAAAAGACGAAAGTCTTGCTGAAAATGCAGAGAAATTAGGACAACTATTTCGTAAAGAATTAACTGCTTTTGCTAAAGAAAACGACTTAGTAAAATCGGTTAGAGGTAAAGGATTATTAAATGCTATTTTAGTAAATGATACCGAAGATAGTTCAACTGCTTGGGATATTTGTATGAAATTACGTGATAATGGTTTGTTAGCAAAGCCAACGCATGGTAATATTATTCGTTTTGCACCACCATTAGTTATGAATGAAGAGCAATTACTAGATTGTATTTCGATAATTAAAAAAACGATTACAGAATTTTCTTAAAGCTAAAGAGAAAAAAACAGTATAAAAACCCTTAAAATTAGATTGTAATTTTGAAGGTTTTTATATTTTTTTACAAAAAATAACGACTTTATTTTCATGCAAATCCGTTGTGAAAAATAAATACAAATTACCACCATCTTTTAATTTGGTTTTTTTACGAATCTGTGCAACAGTTTCTGGAAAATTACGTGTGGTTATATTGGCTTTTTTACGTGAGATTAATTGTTTTATTTTTTTTAAGTTAAACGGAATAACTTGTTTAATTTCAAAACTTCTTCCTGGAAAGTTAATGACTTCATTTGCTGTATAAAGATGCGAATGCTTGTGTAATTTATTTATATTTAGCTGTATGGCGAGTTCTTGAAAAGCACCAGCTTTTAAAATAGCAGCATTTGGTTCAAATAAATATTTTTTAGGAGTTGCATAACTTGCTTCTTTGGTCGTTGTGTTAAAATTAAAATACTGTTGGGTGTTTTTTACAAAGTTAATGGTTTTGTAGTGAATCTCTCCAGTATATCCATTTTCTAAAAGATATAGAACTTCTTTTACATCATTTTTTAAGGCAACAATATGAATTTCTTTGACAAAAGCAAGTTCATTAATGGCGGCATTAATATCTAATAATGGCGCTGTTTTTACCAAAATAGTATTCGAATATTTAAATAATAAGTCTAAATTTTTAGGTAAATTAGGTAAGCAATCCGCTAATAAAAAAACTCTTTTTTTAAGATCATCTCTTCGAGAAGGATCTATATAAATACAATCGAATTGTTGCTTGTTTTTTGTTAAAAATTCAATGCCATCCGTAGTAATAGTTTGTATGTTTTTCGCAACTAATTTAATGTAATTGTGTGTTGCTATTTCGGACAAGTCTTTATTTAACTCACAATGTATTACTTTTCCAAATTGCTTTGAAAAAGCCAAACAATCCACACCAAAACCACCAGTTAAATCTATAAGTATTTTTCCAGTTACTAAACTAGCTTTGTAATTTGCAGTAAGTTCCGATGAGGTTTGTTCTATGTTTAACTTGTTTGGATAATAAATATTATCGGTTTTAAACCAAGTTGGTAGTTTTTTTTCGGATTTGTTTATAGATGTAATTTGATTCGCAATTTCCTGTATCGTTATGTCTTTAAAAGGGCTTCCTTTTAAAATGAGTTTGGTTAAATTCTCTTTTAAGTGTGTTTTTATAAAAGTTTGCACCTCTTTTTGTAAAATTGCTAAGTTCATTCTCATTTTATAAAACGATACACAAATATTGTATTTTTATTTGATTTATGGTCATTTATAGGATTAAATTGCACATAATTGTAGATATTTGCATATAAACCAAATAAGGCTACAAGTCAATATAATGGCACAAAAACCAAGCATACCAAAAGGAACAAGAGATTTTTCTCCAACAGAAGTTGCCAAACGTAACTATATAATGAATAGTATTAAAAACTCATTTGAATTATATGGTTTTCAACCTATTGAAACACCAAGTTTTGAGAAATCGGAAACTTTAATGGGTAAATATGGCGAAGAAGGCGATCGGTTGATTTTTAAAATACTAAACTCAGGCGATTTTTTAGCTAAAGCAGATGAAAATGTATTAGCAGAAAAAGACAGTAAAAAATTAACAGCAAAAATATCAGAAAAAGCATTGCGTTACGACTTAACTGTACCATTTGCACGTTATGTTGTACAACATCAAAATGAATTAACCTTACCGTTTAAACGCTATCAAATGCAACCAGTTTGGCGTGCGGATAGACCACAAAAAGGGCGTTTTAGAGAATTTTATCAATGTGATGCCGATGTTGTA
This sequence comes from uncultured Flavobacteriaceae bacterium, assembly GCA_964582005.1. GTDB lineage: Bacteria > Bacteroidota > Bacteroidia > Flavobacteriales > Flavobacteriaceae > S010-17. Next base: position 8,093 of record CAZOQL010000085.1, read on the forward strand.
GGAAGTAAATCCTTAATTCAAGAAGTCGAATTCATACAATTATATGATGCTGTTTTTACCAAATTAGGTTTAACCGAAGCAATTATAAAAGTAAATAATCGTAAAATATTATCAGGTATTGCCGAAATTATTGGCGCAAAAGATAAATTGATTGATTTTACGGTAGCCTTAGATAAATTAGATAAAATTGGCGTTGATGGCGTAACTAAAGAAATGTTGGCAAAAGGCATTACCAAAGAAGCTATCGAAAAAGTACAGCCATTATTTAATTTTACAGGAACAAATCAACAAAAAGTAGCGCAGCTACAAATGATGTTGCAAACATCCGAAGAAGGATTAAAAGGTGTGTCGGAATTACAATTTATTATCGATGCTGTTGAAAGTATAGGATTACAATCCGCTATTTTAGATATTGATGTAACTTTAGCTAGAGGTTTAGACTATTATACAGGCGCAATTTACGAAGTAGTAACCAATAAAGTGCAAATAGGTTCTATTGGCGGTGGTGGAAGATATGACGATTTGACCAGTATTTTTGGATTAAAAGATTTAAGTGGCATCGGAATTTCTTTCGGTTTAGACCGAATTTATATCGTTTTAGAAGAGTTGGGTTTGTTTACCGAATTAGAATTACCAAAGCCAAAAGTCTTATTCTTAAATTATATGGAAGAAAATATTCCAAATCGTTTAAAAGCTTTAGCTGCATTAAGAAAAAATGGTATTGCCGCAGAAATATATCCAGATACCGCAAAATCGAACAAACAAAAGCAAAAACAATTTAAATATCTACAAAAAAGAGAAATAGAATTTGTGATTTTAGATGATGAAATAGGAGATGAGTTGTCTTTAAAAGACACTAAAACTGGCGAAATATTTAAAGGAAACTTAACAAAAATCAGTACATATTTAAAATAATATTTTGCCAAACTTGTGGTTAAATAATCAAAAAAAATGTCAAGAAAAAACATCCAAAATATACGTTTAGATTTTACTAAGGATGATGTGCCAAACTACGAACATGAAAGTTTCGTAGCTGGAATCCCGCCTTATTTACGTGGTCCATATTCTACCATGTATGTTCGTAGAGCTTGGACAATTAGGCAATATGCGGGTTTTTCTACCGCCGAAGAATCGAATGCTTTTTATCTTAGAAACTTAAAAGCAGGTCAAAAAGGCTTATCTGTAGCTTTTGATTTAGCAACGCATAGAGGTTATGATTCCGATCACGAAAGAGTACAAGGCGATGTTGGTAAAGCAGGTGTGGCAATTGACTCTGTTGAAGATATGAAGGTGTTGTTTGATCAAATCCCGTTAGATAAAATGTCGGTTTCTATGACTATGAATGGTGCGGTTTTACCCATTTTAGCTTTTTATATTGTTGCAGCCGAAGAACAAGGCGTTTCTAAAGAATTATTATCAGGAACCATCCAAAATGATGTTTTGAAGGAATTTATGGTGCGTAACACCTATATCTATCCGCCAAAAGCATCTATGAAAATAATTGCTGATATTTTTAAATACACAACGGAAAATATGCCAAAATACAATAGTATTTCTATATCAGGTTACCATATGCAAGAAGCTGGTGCAACGCCAGAAATAGAATTAGCATATACACTTGCCGATGGTTTAGAATATATAAAAACAGGGTTGGCAACTGGCATGAAAATTGATGAATTCGCACCAAGATTATCGTTTTTTTGGGCAATAGGAATGGATCATTTTAGAGAAATAGCTAAGCTAAGAGCTGGTAGATTATTATGGGCGAAAATTGTAAAAAAATTCAATCCAACCAATCCCAAATCGATGGCATTACGTACCCATTGCCAAACAAGTGGTTGGAGTTTGACAGAGCAAGATCCTTTTAATAATGTAGCAAGAACAACTATTGAAGCAATGGCAGCTGCTTTTGGAGGAACACAATCCTTACATACCAATGCATTAGATGAAGCCATAGCTTTACCTACCGATTTTTCGGCAAGAATTGCACGTAATACACAAATTTATATTCAAGAAGAAACCCAAATCACTAAAACGGTTGATCCTTGGGCAGGAAGTGAATATGTAGAGAAATTAACCGAAGAAATTGCCAATAAAGCTTGGGAATTAATTAAAGAAGTAGAAGAGCTTGGCGGAATGACGAATGCTATTGAAAAAGGAATTCCGAAAATGCGTATTGAAGAAGCGTCTGCAAAAAAACAAGCGCGAATTGATAGTGGACAGGATACTATTGTTGGTGTAAATAAATACCAGTTATCCGAAGAAGACCCGTTGCAGATATTAGAAGTAGATAACGATGCGGTTCGTAATTCACAAGTAAAACGTTTAAATCAATTAAAAAAAGATAGAAATCTAGTTAAAGTAAAGGAAGCATTAGCAAATTTATCTGAATGTGCAAAGACATCTAAAGGAAATTTATTAGCTTTGACTATTAAAGCAGCTAAAGTTAGAGCAACTTTAGGTGAAATATCAGATGCTTTAGAGCAAGAATTTGGTAGATATAAAGCAGTAATTAATTCCATTTCTGGCGTGTATAGCAAAGCGATAAAAGACGATAAAACTTTTCAAAAGGCAATAGAATTAGCTAATAAGTTTGCTGAGTTAGATGGAAGACGACCACGTATTATGGTTGCCAAAATGGGACAAGATGGTCACGATAGAGGTGCAAAAGTAGTTGCAACTAGTTTTGCAGATTTAGGTTTTGATGTAGATATTGGTCCGTTATTTCAAACACCAAAAGAAGCTGCCAAACAAGCCGTAGAAAATGACGTGCATATTTTAGGCGTTTCTTCTTTAGCGGCTGGTCATAAAACATTAGTGCCTCAAGTAATTGAAGAATTAAAAAAATACGAC
>CAZOQL010000086.1:0-10887 GCA_964582005.1 uncultured Flavobacteriaceae bacterium
ATGGGTTAACTTTTCCTGTAGATTTAGCTGGAGGAAAAGCGGTAATATCTATTGAACCAGTACCAGATAATAGCACAATGCCATTTACTTTAAAGCCATTAGTTGGTGATATTCCTGCAAATGCAACGGATCATACGTTATATAACTTAGGACAAAATTTAGGAAGTTTACCTTCAGGTTCGGTTAGTAGATAAATTAATTACGTAAAAGAATATATTACTTAATAAAGCGTTAGATATTCTAACGCTTTATTTTAAATTTTAATTTTAAAAATAAAAAAATGAAAAAAATAATTTTACTTTTAGTTATGGTTAATATATCTTTATTTTCCCAAAATAAAGATACGAATATAAAAAATGGTTGTGGTGTAAGTGGTTACGATCTTGTTGCCTATTTTAATGGTAATGCAGTAAAAGGTAATACCGCAAATATAGTTACTTTTGAAGAAGTAAAATACCAATTCTCTACTATTGAAAATCTAGAAAAATTCAAATCAAATCCAAAACAGTATTTACCTCAATATGGTGGTTGGTGTGCATATGCAATGGCAAAAAAAGGAAAAAAAGTGGATATGGATCCAACAAAATTTGAAATAAGAGAAGATAAATTATATTTGTTTTACACTTCGGTTTTTAATAATACCTATAAAAAATGGTTGAAAGAAAAACCAGCGAAATTAAAAGTGAAAGCGAATACCAATTGGGATAAAATAAAAACTAAAAACTAATTCTAGCTAAATAATCGTAATGCTCACCTTCTAATACTAATTCGCATTGGAGACCACAAAATTCCGATGCTTTTTGTAAATTATAAAAATCTATATATAACCAATTAAAGGTTTTGCCTTTTTGATTTTTGTATTCCATCGTAAAAGAAGTTTCTCCATAATACGTTGTGTTTGCATCGATACTATAATTACCTTCATCATCTTCAAACATATAAATAACATCGGTTGAATCTAATAATATTTGACCTTTTGGTGTTAATAGTGTTTTGAGGTGCTCCAAAAAATCGGTTAACTTATTAAGTTTACCACACATTCCTGCACCATTCATTAACAATAAAATAGTATCAAATTTCACGTTTTTTAATTGCCAAATATCTTGGACATTACAATTTTTAATACCACGAAGTTTGCAAGTTGCAATTGCTCCTTTAGAGATGTCAATAGCCAAAACGTCTTTGTTCTGATTTTGTAAATACAAACTATGACTTCCTGCGCCACAGCCTATATCCAATACTTTCCCCTTAGAAAATTGTAAAGCCTTTTGTTCTAATTTGGGCATTTCATTAAACGCTCTAAATAAATAGGGTAGCGGATAGACGTCATCGCCAGCAATGGAAGAAAAAGTTTTAATGTCTTCGGTAAAATCGCCCTTTTGATAATCTAATAATGCATTGCCATATATATCTGTAATAGACATTTTATTGACCAATGCTACCTAGTTCAACACCTTCGGAATATGCAACTTGAATCTTATTGTCACTAAATGCTTTCTTTATATTTTCATAACAAGCAAAAGTAACTTCCCAATAATTATCTGGTTCTACATAAGGTCTTACTGCAATTTGAACCGAATGACTGTCATATCCTTCTATGCCAATTTCTGGTTTTGGTGTTTCTAATATATTTGGAATTTTACGAATTGCATTTTCAATTATTTCTTTTACCTTAGGGAAACTTTCGGCATAAGGCATCGTTACATCAATTTCTAACCGAATTACACCTCTTTCGGAATGGTTGGTAATTACATCGCTTGTAGCTAATGAGTTGGGAATGATTAAAGTTTTGTTACCTGGAGTTACCACGGTTGTATGAAAAATACCAATTTCGGTTACTTTACCAAACTTATCATTAATTTCAATCCAATCGTTTACTTTATATGGTTTTATAGATAGTACCAATAATCCAGAAGCTAAATTTCCTAAACTGCCTTGTAATGATAGACCAATTGCAAGTACAGAGGCGCCAATTATTGTTCCAAATATAGTTAAATTAACTCCAGCAATTCCAGCGGCAGCTAATAAAACAGCAACTTTTAATAAGATACTAATTACAGACAAAATAAAAGGCTGAATTGAGTCTGATAAGCCGCTCTTATCTAGTAGTTTAGTGATTATTTTTATTATTTTATTAATCAGTTTAAACCCAATCCATAATATTAATAATGCACCAACAATACTAGGTGTATACTCAATAATATTGTCTATTGCTAAGTCTGAATATTTTTGTATTTTTTTCATAAAAGTATATATAATATTCTGCAAAAATAGAGTTATTAAAGGTGATTAAAAATTAATTTTACTCAAAAATTAATTTTCCTGAATAATATTCATTCATATTTACAATACTTGGCATATTGTAACTAATCACATCGCCAATAGAATAAATATTTCCTTCTAGTTTATTTATTGGATTTACTAACATATCATTGGTAGATTTTTGATTGATAGTTATGTTATTTGCTACTAAATTTTTGCCATTAAACCGACTGCTACCCGAAGCAAAAGTTATATTCAAATTATCCGTATTACCTTGAATAGTAAAAATAGAAGAGCCATTACTAACAAATTTTAAATTTTGAATGTTCACGTTTAAATCTATATCGCCATTGGTTAAGCTTTCTTCGTGAAAATTTTCGGAATAAATAAGTAAATCGGGATAGCTTAAAATACCTTCCGAAACTATTTTACGAGCCGTATTACTACGAATCTCTACAATGTTTGGAGAAGTGACATAAACTTTAGTAACGGCATAATCTCTTATATAATTACACGAATTATCATCTGTCATAAATAGTTTGTCATTAATAACTTCTACTTTAACACCGTTTAATAAATTTTTTCCAGTTTCGAGGATGACTTTTTGTTCTAAACCTTGTTTTAGGATTAAAGTTACTTCATTACCTATGTTTATTTTATCAAAAGGAGCAAGGTTAATTTCTTCTTGTATTATAGTGCCCGTAGATTCTAGACAATCTTTTGGATTGCAGCAAGATAAACTTAATAGTAATAATAAGAAACTTAAATTTTTCATAAATAATTATTTTATAAACGATAACCAATGCCAAACTCTAAACCTTCGGCTCTAAATAAATTTAATTTCAAGGTTAATTCTGTAAAAAAATGGTCGTTAAAATGATGTTTTAACCCAACACGTTCGTATATGTTTGATATGTAGATATTCGGAGCATATATATTATAACCTATTTGGCTAACCAATGAAAAATTATGTAGGTATAATTCATGACCAATAAACAAACCAATTCTATCGGTTTTATAGTGGCTTGCATCTGGTATTCCTGTTTCTAACTCTTTTTGCTGTTGCAGATAAGGTTTTAAAAATTCGGCTTTAAAATAATCTATTCCTGAACTAAGTGTAGATTTAAAATTCAATTTTTTTTCGATTTGAAAAGTGCCAATATAAAATGGGAATTGCCCACTATTGGGAATTTTACTCTCATTTAATCCTGTTCTAAAAATCAAATTGTATCTTAATTTTCTTGTGTCTTTTGGTGTTTTTATTTTCTTAGGAAATGGTGTTTTATTAGCACTTAGATTATAATTAAAACCTAAAGTTACTGCTAAAGTATTGATACCTAAATTAGGGTTTTTAAATGCTGCATTAGAAAAATGGATTAAAGAAATACCTGTTTGCAAGCCGAATTTACCTTGTAAAAATTCTCTATTGTAATTAAGTTTTAGATATGCCGATCCTGCAAATTTAGTGGATAATGTAAAATTATTTTCATTGGTGATGGCATTGTAAGGATTGGTAATATATCCTAAACCAAGTGCAATTCGTAATTGTAATTTGTTTTTGGAGTTTCTGTTATTGAGATAAAAATTATAATGCGTATATAAACCATACATTTTTCCTAAAGAAGTTGAATTGGTGTTTTGGTATACTGCCGAAAACCCAAAATCAGGATAATTGTAATAAGCCAACCATTTTTTTTCTTGTTTGTTTTTTAGATTGTAACCTAAAATTATCCCAAACGGATTTCCTTGAATAGCAGTTTGTAAAGATTTATCATGTTCTAAAACAACACCATAAAATAGATCTACATCTAAAAAAGAATTTTTTTGTGCATTAATAACTAAGATACTACTAAAGAAAATAAGTAAATAAATAATATTTTTCATCTTTTTTTTAACAATTGTCACACCATTTATAATCTAATTCCAAAACCTAAAGCAACGGTTTCCGCTTTAGCAGCGTGTGCTTTTAAACTTATGGAAGCAAACCATTTTTCGTTTTTAAAATATCGTTTTAATCCTAAACGTTCGTATAATCTCCCATCAATTTCTATTGGGTAATAAGCATAATAACCAATTTGAAATAACATTGAAATTTTATTTAAAAAAAGTTCGTGTCCTATAAAGACGCCAACTCGTTTATAATCTCCTTTTTTGTAGTTGTTATCGGCTATATGTCTAATCTCCATATAATCTTTTAACATATATGATACGTAATAATCTGCACCTAACTGTATGGCAGATTTTCGGCTTAAACGTTTGTCCGCATAAGCTGAAATTACATAAAATGGCTTGATACCGCTATCAATAAAATCACTTTCATTAAAACCGCCACGTAAAACAAAATTAAACTTAATAGGTTGTTTGAATTTTTTTTCTTGGGATGAAGGAATATATTCCATCGTATTTTTCTCGCCTAAATTATAGTGTAAACCAATAGTAGATGCCCAAACATTAACGCCAGTATTTGGTGATTTTACACTAGAATTTGAAGCATGAATTAAAGTAAAGCCTACTTGAATACCGAGTTTATCTATAATATTTTCTCTTTTATAAAAAAGTTGAAAGTAGGTACTAGAATTTAGGTGTGAACCAAAGGCAACATTTTTAGGGTTGGTAACTTTATCATACGGATTGGTATTATACGCCAAGCCCCAACCAGCTCTTAATACCAATTCGTTTTTGTATTTTCTAGGTAATAAATAAAAATTATAATGTCCGTAAACAGAATATAATTCACCTAAAATTGGATTTTTATAATCTTGATATCCCATGGAGATTCCGAAATCGGGATAATTATACCGTTGTTGCCATTCTTGTTCACCATATGTTTTTCTGTTCCAACTCAATATAAACCCTGTTGGATGATTGGTTAAAAAGTGACCAACATTTTCATTATGTTTTAAAATGTTTCCATAAAAGAAATCTGCTTGAAAATAGTTATTATTATGTTCTTTTTTTTGACTATAAGAAATAATAAAAGAAGTTAGCAATAATAAAATTAAGATCCTTTTCATCTTTGGTAAAAATCGGTTAAAATCAGTATTTATTTAGGGTTAATAACCAATTTGTCTTCTAATTGTTCAATTTCAGTTTTATTAATTAGCATTTTTATAAACTCACCATTCACAAATTTTTGAGCTTGGTTTTTATAGTGTTTGCTAAAAACGTTGCCAGATTGTCCTGTAGGAATAATTGCAATACTATTTTCTACATCATTAAAATCAACAATTCGTCTAGTAGAAGGTCCAGCAGTTACTTTATAAATGCCATTTTTATTGTAATTAAAAATTTGATTATTTAACACTTCATTTGTTCCGTTTATTGGAAAAGGGCCAACATTAAAGTATTTTCTAAGTAAAGGCACATTTTTACCTATGGGATGTTCGTGCTCTACGGTATGCACTTTGTTCCAAGTCCAATTACTTATTAAATTACCGTGTTGTTTTTCTAAAAATGCAATCGTTTCTTTAAAAGACTGTGTAATAATAACACTTTTAGTCTCAAGAATAGTATCTGTATTGATGTTATCATTCCAAATAGAATTTGCTCTTTCAATTTGTATATTGAATTGTCGTTTCACTAAGGTAGTTTCTAAAAATTGTTTAAAACCAATTTCGCCTAATTCGTCTCTAAAGGTATTTTTTAAAAAATGATACTTAAACATGGTAAATATAGTAGGCGCAACTTGATTTAATTCAAAATCACCTTTCCAACTACGTAAAATACTAATAGCGGATTTTTCGTTTGACGTTAAATTAGTTTTATCTATTTGTTTCGTTACAATTTTTAATAAATCTGGCACTACCGAAGACGTAACATCAGTAACTAAATCTTTCATATCTGTAGTAGAAATATTGGTAAGATTGTTTAATACATCGGTAATTCTTTTTGCTCTATTTTTGGGTAAATAATAACCTGGATAATAGCCGTTTTTCGTTTTACCTGGTTGGTTATTTGCAGAATACACATAATTCCAAGGAGGATTTATAGCTTGCGGATTATCTTCAAAATCATAATATTCTACTTGGTCATCTTCGCCATTTGCACCATTTAATATAAAATTAGGATTTACATTATTTATATGGTTATATAACTTTCCTGCTGCAAACCAAGCAATATTATCTTGTGCATCACCATACATTACATTTAAACCTGGCGCATGGATTTTTGCAACAGCTTGTTTAAAACTATCTAAGCTAGTGGCGTGAGACATTTCATAGGAAGCAGTAAGCATTTTATTATCAAATTTTGTATAAATCCAATCCATAGCAATTGGTTTAGAAGTAGTAATTTCATCTAAAAAATCATTCATTATTGGGCCGTGTTTACTAACCTTAATTTTCAAATTTATGTCAGACTTACCTTTTACTTTAATTACTTCCTCACGTATTTCATAAGGTATAAAGCCATTTTGCGTTAAATATTCATTTTTATTATCTACATTTTCTTCCTCTTCATAAAAATCAATATCATCGTTTTCGAACATAGTTAATCCGTAAGCAAATTGTCTGTTATGACCTAATAATGGGAAAGGTGTTAATGCCAAATTAAAACCATAAATTTCAAATTCAGGGCAAACAATATGCGATTGGTACCAAACTGAAGGTTGTGAATAGGCAATATGTGGATCGTTTACAAAAATAACCTTTCCTTTTGCTGTTTTTTCAGGAGCAATAACCCAAGCATTACTACCAATAAAAGCTGGCACTGGTGATTTTTCCATAATTTTTAATACCGAAGCTACAAAACTACTTGCTATATCTTCCCCTTTATTATAAACAGGAATTGTAACTGCTGTGGAATCTATTTTTAAATCTAATTCTTCTAAATATGCATAATCTAACTTTTCTTTTAAACTACTCATTAAAGGATCTGTTTTATGTGCATTTGCAAAACTAAAACTCATATAGCCAAAGACATTATAGATATCAAGTATGGTAAATTTTTCCTTTTTAAAATTTGCCAGTTTATATTCTATTGGTGTTGGACCGTTTTCAATAAATTGATTAATACCATCTAAATAAGCTGCTGCTAATTTATAAGAAGTAGCATTGGTGTCTAGGTTAGCAATTGTTTTTTTAGCGGCATCGGTTATACCTAAGCCTAAATAAAATTTATCTACAGGTACTAAATCTTCTCCTAAGACTTCGGATAATCTACCAGCGGAAATTCGTCTGATTAATTCCATTTGCCATAACCTATCTTGTGCATGTGCATAACCAAATGCAATATATGCATCTTCTTGATTATTAGCATAAATATGAGGTACACCAATGTTATCATAATAAACTGTAACAGGTTCTTTTAAGTTGGAGAGTTTTAAATTACCTTTATAAGTAGGCTTTAAATGCTGCCAATAAAAGAAAATTCCAATTGATACTAGTAATAATAATATAGTAAATACTTTTAATATAATTTTAAAAATTCGCATAGTAGTTAATTGGTGCTAAAGATATTGTTTTTTTTAATTTTATACAAATTTACATTTTTGAATTTTAGATTCGTAGTTAAATAAATGTAGAACTTATAAAATATAAGGGTAAAAATACAACTTTTAACCTATCTTTGCGCGAAATAATAAGATCAAAAATATGAATAGTATTGTTGCCATTGTAGGAAGACCAAATGTAGGGAAATCGACTTTATTTAACCGTTTAATTCAAAAGCGACAAGCAATTGTTGACGATACAAGTGGCGTAACTCGTGATAGGCATTATGGAAAAAGTGAATGGAATGGTAAAGCTTTTTCATTGATAGATACTGGTGGTTATGTTAAAGGTTCTTCGGATATTTTTGAAGCCGAAATTCGTAAACAAGTACAATTAGCAATTGATGAATCCGATTTTATTCTATTTGTAGTAGATGTAACTACTGGAATTACACCAACCGATGATGAAGTAGCTAACTTATTAAGACGTGTTAAAAAACCCGTTTTTTTAATTGTAAATAAAGTAGATAACGCTATGCGTGAAGCAGATGCATCAGAGTTTTATGCTTTAGGTTTAGGCGATTATTATTCTTTATCTGCCATGAATGGTAGTGGTACAGGTGAAATATTAGATGCTCTAGCACTAAAAATGCCAGAACCTGAAGAAGAAGTAGAAAGTGAATTGCCTCGTTTTGCCGTAGTTGGTAGACCAAATGCAGGAAAGTCCTCTTTTATTAACGCTTTAATAGGCAAAGAAAGAAATATTGTAACCGATATTGCAGGTACAACACGAGATTCTATAGATACAAAATTTAATAAATTTGGATTTGATTTTAATTTAATTGATACCGCAGGTATTCGAAAAAAATCCAAAGTAAAAGAAGATATAGAGTTTTATTCTGTAATGCGAGCGGTTCGTTCTATTGAATATTGCGATGTTGTTATTTTAATTATAGATGCCACTAGAGGCTTTCAAGGGCAAGATCAAAATATATTTTGGTTGGCACAAAAAAATAAAAAAGGAATTGTTATTTTAGTTAATAAGTGGGATTTAATTGAAAAAGAAACCAAGACAGCCAAAGCTTTTGAAGAAAAAATACGAGAAGAAACAGCACCATTTAGAGATGTGCCTATTGTGTTTATTTCGGCATTAAATAAACAACGTTTACTAAAAGCTTTAGAAACATCGGTCGAAGTATTCAAAAACAGAAAAAATAAAATAGCAACTAGTAAGTTTAACGAAACAATGTTGCCAATTATTGAGCGTAATCCGCCACCAGCATTAAAAGGTAAGTATGTAAAAATTAAATATTGTATGCAATTACCAACGCAAACACCTCAATTTGTGTTCTTTGCCAATTTACCGCAATATGTAAAAGATCCATACAAACGTTTTATTGAAAATAAAATGCGTGAAATTTATGACTTTAATGGTGTTCCAATTACTATTTATTTTAGAAAAAAATAAAAAGTATATTACTTAGGTATAGTATTTGTGATGCTATTTAAAATTAAATCACATTTATTATGAAATCACTATATCTAGTAGTAATATTAGTTACATTAAATGCCTGTATTCCTTATAAAATAGCACCAAAAATTAAGGATTATAAAGTAACGAATGCTAAAAATTTTAAAAAAGGTTTGCCTAATCAGACCGCATTCATTTTTAGTGACCCTAAAAAAGAAAATGAGTTTTGTGATTATTAAAATGCTCGATATGGATTTGATAACCAAAAATTAGAAAAATATTTTGACGCTGTTATCGATAATAAAAAATATTATTTTACTTTTTATGAGGTTGAACGAACCACAAAAACTTTAAATATTACACCAATTGTAGCAGATGTTACAACAAGTTCAAATACCATTCAAACCGATTTATGCAACTATTATATTTCAAGAAGAGGAAAATGGTATATTGCCATAACTGTTAGTTCTGCAAAAAGTTCGGATTGTCTTCTTGACAATAACCCTAATAAAAATAAAATCACAAACTATTTTAATGCATTAAAAAAAGATTACTTGAACACGGCTAATTATATGGAAACAAAAATGAAATTTAACAATTAATATTATAATGATTCATTAATTGAGATTTCCTTTAGATTCATCTTTTACATTTGTGGTATATTAACAATAAAACCATAAATCATGAGAAAATTAGCAATTACATTAATTACGCTTACTATTTTAACATCTTGTGTTTCTAAAAAGAAATACGTAGTCTTAGAGCAAGATTTAACCAATACTAAAGGCGAATTACAAAAAACGACTGTCGAAAAAGAAAGATTAGAAGCGCGATTCACGATTATCGAAAAAAGAGTATCCGATTATAATTCTAAAATAAATTCCTTAAAAACGTCCAATAATTCCTTAGAGCAGTCTAATGTTTCTTTACAAGAGTCTAACAATGAAAAATTGATTTTAGTCGATAATAATTCCGTTGTTATTTCTAAAAATGTTAGAGATAAAATGAACCTAACTCTATCTAAAATGTCTGCCGAAGAATTAGCAGGAGCGACAAGCTTAAAGGACTCCATAAATTTAGCAGTTTCTTACAATTTAAGAAAATCAATTAGTTATACTAATGTTGAAGGAGAAAAAGATATTGATGTAAAAATTAATAAAACGGTGGTAATGATTTCGGTAGCTGATGACTTATTATTTAGAAGCGGTAGCCATAGAGTAAGCCCAAAAGCAACGGATTTATTACAAAAATTAGCCGATGTTATAAATTCAGAACCAAGTATGGATGTGATGATTGAAGGTCATACAGATTCTAGAACAATAAATACAAATTGCTTAGAAGATAATTGGGATTTAAGTGTAAAAAGAGCAACTTCTATTGTACGAATTTTACAAAGTAAATATGCCGTAGATCCATCTAGGTTAATTGCCTCTGGAAGAAGTAGTTACTTGCCTTTATCTGACAATGATACAAAAGAAAATAGAGCACGTAATAGAAGAACAAATATTATAATCTTACCTAATTTGAATAAATTTTTTGCTTTACTAGCCAAAGAAGAACAAATTTTAGAATAGCATATAGTTTGGTTGATATTTTTATTAACTAGTCCTTAGAGGTTTCATAATCCTCTAGGGATTTTTTTTATTTTATATATGTTTATTTGATAATATTTGGGTCACATATTTTTTATGGGGATTAGGCAAAGAGTTTGTGTAATCTAAAAAGG
>CAZOQL010000087.1:0-7838 GCA_964582005.1 uncultured Flavobacteriaceae bacterium
TGTAATTCTCTATAATTACCTGAATCATCTTGTCTGTTCCAATCAAAAATTCGATAGGTAACATCGCTAGTTTGTTGTATTTCGGCTAATAAAACACCAGCGCCAATAGCATGAACTCTACCTGTTGGTATAAAATAAACATCTCCATTTTTTACAATATCGGTGTTTAGTATTTCTAAAAGAGAATTGTCTTTTAGATGTTTTTCATAGGATTTTTTTGAAACTTTTTCTTTAAAACCGACTATCAAATTGGCTTTTTCATCGGCTTGCATTACATACCACATTTCGGTTTTACCAAAGGAGTTGTGTCTTTTTTTAGCTAATAAATCATTAGGATGTAATTGAATACTTAAGGCTTCCTTTGCATCAATAAATTTTATTAGAAGTGGGAATTTTTCGCCAAACTCTTTATAAACTTTATTCCCAACAAGGTTTTCTTTGTATTTTTTTATCAAAGAAATTAATGTGTTTCCTTTTTCTATTCCTGTTGCGACTACAGATATATCTTCATCTACAGCACTGATTTCCCAACTTTCGCCTATATTTTTTTTTATAGATTTTTTTTGTAATAGTTGAGATAATTTTTTTCCTCCCCAAATTTTTTCTTTTAAAATTGGTTCAAATTTTATTGGTTCTAATAGCATTTTACAAATATCGTAAAATAATTAGTGTAATAAAATATTATAGATACAAATAACTTACTATACTACTTAAAATTGTACTTTTGTTTTATACATTTTTACTTATGAATAACATGATCGATTTTATCAATGGCTTGCCAAAAGCGGAGTTACATTTACATATTGAAGGTTCTTTTGAACCAACATTAATGTTTGAAATTGCAAAACGTAATGCAATTGAAATACCTTTCAAATCCGTTAAAGAAATTGAAAAAGCATATAAGTTTAGTTGTTTACAAGATTTTTTAGATATTTATTATCAAGGTGCTAATGTTTTACAAACCGAAAAAGATTTTTATGATTTAACTTTTAGTTATCTAGAAAAATGTAAAGTTCAAAACGTAAGACATACCGAAATTATGTTTGATCCGCAAACACATACGCAAAGAGGCATCGCTTTTAAAACTGTTATTAACGGAATTAGTAAAGCTTGTGAGGATGCCGAAAAGAAGTTTGGCATTACTTCTATTCTAATAATGTCCTATTTAAGGCATTTAACCGAAGAAGAATGTTTTCAAACCTTAAAAGAATCCTTGCCATACAAAGATAAAATTACTGCTGTTGGTTTAGATTCTTCTGAAAAAGGAAATCCGCCATCTAAATTCGCTAAGGTTTTTAAAGCTTCTGTTGAAGCTGGCTATATTCCAGTAGCACATGCTGGCGAAGAAGGTGATGCAGCATATGTTTGGGAAGCCATTGATATTCTTAAAATAAAACGAATAGATCACGGTAATAACTCTTTACAAGACAAAGTCTTGGTTAAAGAAATAATTAAACGAGATTTAGCTTTAACCGTTTGTCCGCTTTCTAATACGGCTTTACAAGTTGTAGATGATTTAAAAAAACATCCTTTACGAGAAATGATAGATTTAGGTTTAAAAGTAACTATAAACTCCGATGATCCTGCTTTTTTTGGAGGACAAGTAAATGAAAATTATATACAAATTCAAAAAGCTTTAGATTTATCAAAAGAAGAAATATACGAATTAGCAAAAAATTCGTTTACATATGCATTTATTAGTGCTCAAATTAAAGATAACTATTTAACCGAATTAGAAAATTATTACCATAAAAATACATGATTTTAATAACAGATAGTGGTTCTACCAAAACCAATTGGATTGCCATTGATAATGAAGGAAAAACTTGTTTGGAAACTAAAACAAAAGGATTAAATCCCGCAGTTTTTAAAAAAAAAACATTACACAAGCGAGTTATTACTAATGAAGACTTGCTTTTTTATAAGGATAAAATAAAAAATATTTATTTTTATGGTGCTGGTTGCGGTACTTCTAAACCTCGAAAAATATTAAAAAAAGTTTTACAATCCGTTTTTATTAATGCCAACGTCATTGTTAAAGAAGACACAGAAGCTGCAGTATATTCGGTAACAACAGAAGCTGCAATAGTATGTATTTTAGGTACAGGTTCTAATTGCTCTTACTTTGATGGTAAAAAAGTACATCAAAAAATAACCTCATTGGGCTATTCCGTTATGGATGATGCAAGTGGGAATTATTTTGGAAAAATGTTACTTCGAGATTACTATTATAATAAAATGCCAAAAGATTTTGCGGATGGTTTTGCTTTAAATTACAATCTAAATAGCGATGTTATAAAAAGAAATTTATACAAGGAAGATAATCCCAATACATACTTAGCTGGTTTTAGTCATTATTTAGTGCATCACAAAAATACTGATTATGCACAAAACGTGATAAAAATTGGGATAGAACTATTTGTAGAAAATCAAATTTTACAATACGAAGAAAGTAAAAAACTTCCTATCCATTTTATAGGATCTTTAGCTTTTTTTTTACAAGATGAAATTAAAGCAGTTTTTAAACAATACAATTTAAAAATGGGTGAAATTGAAAAAAAACCAATTAATGGCTTGGTAAAATATCATATTAATAAATTATAATTTCATGGAAATTGCAATTATTGCCCACGATGGTAAAAAAGCGGAGATGGTTCAGTTTTTAATAGAATATAAACACGTACTTTCTCATAAAAGTGTAACATTAATATCTACTGGAACCACAGGGAATAAAGCCGAAAAGGCTGGTTTTAAAGTTAAAAAATATTTGTCAGGTCCTATTGGCGGTGATGCCCAAATTGCTGCAAGAGTAGCCGAAGGCAAAACTAAAATGGTATTTTTTTTTAGAGATCCTTTAGCAAAACATCCGCATGAGCCTGATATTTTTATGCTAATGCGTCTTTGCGATGTTCACGATGTGCCATTAGCTACAAATCCTGCTACTGCAGAATTATTAATTAAGGCATTACAAATTTAGTTTTTAATAAAACTTATGGATAATAAAGATGGTTGGCCTTTTATGAAGGTTCGGTTTTTTTGTGTTTTTCCAGTTTTTAACCTCTAAAGTTCTAATAAATTCGTCTTTTAGTGTAATATCGGTTGCGATACATAATTTTGTTGTTGGCGAAAGTGTTTGTAATAAATCTACCAACATTTTATCATTTCTATAAGGGGTTTCAATAAATAATTGTGATTGGTTTTTTAAAAATGATAACTTTTCTAATTGCTTTATAAAGTGCTTCCTTTCTTTGGCATCAATAGGTAAATAACCATTAAAGCAAAAGTTTTGACCATTAAAACCAGAACTCATCATTGCCAATAAAATGGAAGAAGGACCAACTAATGGCACAACTTTAATGTTTTTATTATGTGCCAATTCAACCATAGTTGCTCCAGGATCGGCAATGGCAGGAACTCCTGCTTCAGATAAAAGACCAATATTTATATTATCGGTACAGCAATCTAAATAATGCTGTGTATCTATTGATTTTGTTCGTTTATCTAATAAAAATAATTTTAAAGTGGATTGTTCTTTTTCTGGCGCCACTTTTTTAATAAACCTTCTTGCCGATTTTTCATTCTCCACAATAAAATAATTGGTTTGTTTTATAACATCAATTACTTTTGATGGCAAAACTTCTATTGGGTTATTATCACCTAATGTAGTTGGTATTAAGAATAGTTTTCCTTTAGACATAGTTTTTTTTATTGCACAGTGTTAAATCTAGAATTTAGTTTATCCCAAGGATAAAAAGTAGTTCCAGTAGAACCCACATAAAAGAAATTGTCTAATTTAGATTGTAGAGTGCCTTCGGATAAAGAGGAACGGCAAATATTGTTTAAACAAACCATAAGAATACTTGTTGTTGTCATATTCTTAAAAATTATTAAAAAATAGTTTTTATAAAGATAATTTTTTAGTCAAATCTTCTACATAAACACGAAATTGACGATCGGTTTCCGAAAGATTATTTACTGTTTTACAAGCATGTAAAACGGTTGCGTGATCCCTACTTCCTATTTGAGAACCAATACTTGCTAAAGAAGCTTTTGTTAAACGTTTTGCAAAAAACATAGCTAATTGACGCGCTTGTACAATGTGTCTTTTTCTTGTTTTTGATTGTAAAGTAGTAACATCCATTTCAAAATATTTAGAAACTACTTTTTGTATGTAATCTATAGAAACTTCTTTTTTGGTGTTTTTTACAAATTTATCTACAATTACTTTTGCTAAAGATAAACTATACTCTTTTTTATTAAAGGATGCTTGGGCAATCATAGATATTAAAACACCTTCTAATTCACGAACATTTGTTTTAATATTTTTTGCAATATAATCAATAACATCTTCTGGCATTACAACACCATCTCTATATAGTTTATTATCTAAAATAGATATACGTGTTTCAAAGTCGGGTGATTGCAACTCAGCCGACAAACCCCATTTAAAACGAGACAATAAGCGTTGTTCAATTTCTTGCATATCAACTGGAGCTTTGTCCGAAGTTAATATAACTTGCTTTCCGTTTTGATGTAAATGATTAAATATATGAAAAAACACATCTTGTGTTCCTTTTTTACCTGATAAAAATTGTACATCGTCCACAATTAAAACATCTATCATTTGATAAAAATGAATAAAATCATTTCGTGTATTTCCTTTAACAGAATCTACGTATTGTTGTACAAACATTTCTGCTGAAATATATAAAACTGTTTTTTCCGGATATTTATCTTTAATATCTACACCAATTGCATGTGCTAAGTGTGTTTTACCTAGACCAACACCACCATAAATTAATAATGGGTTAAATGAAGTTCCTCCTGGTTTATTTGCAACTGCAATTCCTGCAGATCTTGCTAAACGATTAGAATCACCTTCAATAAAATTATCAAAATTATAATTAGGGTTTAATTGCGATTCAATTTTTACTTTTTGAATACCCGGTATGATAAACGGGTTTCTTAATTCTCGTTTATCAATGTCTAAAGGTACAATGATACCTTGTGAATTTAAAGGCTTTCTATTAGAACTAGGGAATTTTACAGTTTGTGGTTTTTTGCTACTATAAGCATTTTCCATCTTAACATCATAAATTAACTTAGCTTCATCACCAAGCTCTTTTGTTAAGGCAACACGTAATATTTTAATATAATGCTCTTCCAACCATTCATAAAAGAATTTGCTTGGCACTTGAATGGTTAACGCATTTGTAGAAAGTTTAACCGGTATTATTGGTTCAAACCAAGTTTTATAAGCTTGCGGTTTAATATTATCTTTAATAAAAGATAAACATTGTTCCCATACTGAGTCCGCATTTTTGGTCATTCTAAAACTTGTATTTATTGGTTAAGGGTTGTTTTATTTAGAAGAAATCCTTCTTTATTTTAACATTACAAAAATGTAAATAAAATCTCTTATAAAAAAATGTTTTGCCTATTGTTTTATAACTATTTTTTTCGTATAAATATTATTACGTTATATATGTAAATTACATAACTTTACATATATAACGTACTAATGATTTCTAATTATTTCCTAAAATTAATGGCAGACCATCTTTTCCGCCAACAATAACAATTTTAGTGTTTGGAGATTCTGCTAACTTTAAGGTAGCTTCAATACCTTTATCTCTTAATATTTTATCTGTTAAAGAAGCACTTAAAATTCGGTTTGCATCTGCTTTACCTTTAGCCTCAATACGTTGCTTTTCAGCTTCTTTCTTTGCTTTTTGTAGTCTAAATTCATATTCTAAAAACTCTTGCTCTTGACCTAATTTACGTTCAATAGCTTGTTTTATGGTTGGTGGCAAAGTAACGTCTCTAACCAAAACGTCATTAATTTGTACAAATTGCTTTTCTGCTTTCCCTTTTATTTCTTCAAAAATTTCTTTTTGAATAACATCTCTTTTAGAAGAATACAATTGCTCTGGTGTATAACGACCAACAACACTACGAGCAGCAGATCTAATCTCTGGTATAATCACTACTTGGTCATAGTTTTCTCCTTTCTTTTTATGTAAAAAACCTAATTTAGAAATTTTAGGTTGGTATAAAATAGAAACGTCTAGTTTAATTTCTAATCCATTAGAAGATAAAACCTCCATATCTTTAATAAACATATTTTGTTGACGTACATTATATATATCTACTTTGTTCCAAGGCATTATAAAATGAAATCCTTCTCCTAAAGCAGGTTGGTCGGTAACAATTCCACCATCGAATCTTTTCCATAAAACACCATTTTCACCTCTATCTACGGTTACAAATGATTTTGAAAAAAATATTATTGCTAAAAATACTAAAATTATAATTGGAAAAATTCCTTTTGGAATTTGTGGTAATTGTGGTTGTTGATTTCTTGTACTCATATCTAAATATCTTATTTGTTAGGTTTAAAACTATTGAATTTTGTGTTTTTTATTACAAGCCACAAATATAAGTAAAATAAGCTATATATAGCCTTTATATTTTCGAATAAACCATTCCAAACCTAAAAAAAAGAGTATAAATCCTAATACGTACTTCCAATCAATTAATGGTGTTTTTATTTCTTTGTATTTTTGGATGGTCTTGTAGTTTTGATTTGCTAGTATTTTTTCTACTAAATTAGGAATTGTATTGGGATAAGAAATTATTCCGTTGTTATTTAAAGCTAAATATTCTAATGAGGTCTTGTTTGCCCCTATAAATTGTTGCTCCATACTAAAAGAGCTAATAACAAAACTACCTTTAGCTTTTTGTTTACTATTATCTACACTAACTATATAAGAATATTTACCTGGATTTAAATTCGTGAGATTTAATTCATACGTATTATTCAATAATGCAAATGGATATTTAATTATTTTCTTGGTTTTTTTATCTTGTAAGGCAACCCATAAAGAAGCGTTTGGATTAAATGCAAAATTAGCATTAAATAATTGTGCATTTATTTTTACAGGTTCATTCGCTAAAAAATTGGACTTATTGGTTACTTCCAATAATTTGGATCTTTTTGTTGAAGATAAATAGTGTATCAACTTACTTACAAACATGTCAAAATCTATAAAACTTCTTGTTTCTATTTTACTCGCCATACGCCATCGCCAAGTATTCTCTCCCAAGATAACCGCGCCTCTTATGCCATTTTCTTCAAAAGTTGCAAGCAATGGTTTATTAGATGAGAAATTATTGATTTTCTGAAATAATAAAGTTTCATGAGCTGTTGAAAAAGTTACATCTCCAAAAAAATCGGTTAAAGGGGCGAAATTAGCAAAGCCTAAATCTTTGTTTAAAAAACTCATGTAACTTGGGTTAAATTTCGGATTATAATCTTCCGTTTTACGAATAACTTCTTTTTTAAAATAATGTTGGTTTGTATTTAAAAAATTCCAATCCGTCTGCGTTCCTGTTACTATTAAAAAATTCTTTTTTTGTTTTTTTATGCTTTTAAAAATCGCACTAAACTTACTATTTGGTTGATATAACACAACCATTTGATACTTGTGTAAATCTATTTTATCTGTTGCTTTTTTTATAACTAACTTCCGCTGCTTGTTAGACTCTATAGATCTTTTTAACATGCCAATATCTGGATGTAACATATCGGTAATTAACACTATTTTGGATTGTTCATCAATAACTTCAACTGTAAATTTTTGCGTATTATTTAAAGTGGTTTTTTCATTTTTCAAAGCAGAAACAGTTGCGGTATAATAATGTTTCCCAACACTTGTTGTAGGTAAATGAAACGATAATTTTGCTGAATTTTTAGTTTTACTTAATTGTATGTTTTTAGTATAAATTAACTTGCCACTTTCTTTAATAGTAAATTTCACACCTAAATTATTATTATT
>CAZOQL010000087.1:7938-10640 GCA_964582005.1 uncultured Flavobacteriaceae bacterium
ATTATTATTATTCCCATCATAAACAACAAATGCTTCTACAGGGAATTTATGCTTTAAAAATGCATAAGTGTTTACATTTAAGTTTTCTATTCTTATATCTTGAAACTTGGTTGTATCGCCTATTATTATGGGGTAAATAGTTTGAACTCCACGAAATGACTTATAATCAACACCTTTTGTCTGATTACCATCAGTAATTAATATAATTGGTGCAATTTCATTTTTAAACAATTTAGATACACTGGACAAGGTTCTGTATATGTCCGTTTGGTTTTTAGAAAAACTTAACGTGTCCGTATTTGAAATATCTTCTGAAAAATTATAATTATGTATATTAAATTTAGTACTTATCTCTTTGTTTGTAGTGATTTTTTGCAGAGCTGCATAAACACTTTTAGTATCTTTAATTGATTTTGAATTATCCGTTAATAATACTAAATTTGGTTTTATTATAGTGATTTTCTTTTGTTTCCATATAGGGTTAATCAGTAATAGCAATAATAGAAAAAGAGATGAAAATCGTAAAAAAAATAAAAAATACTTACTAAAAACAGTGTTTTTGTTTTTATATAAATACGTAAATCCAGCAATAATAATTGAAAAAATTAATGCAAATAAGACAAGTAGTAAATTGGTTGTAAACATTTATTATTCTTTATCTAAATTTTATAGAATAACAAAAATAATACTAATAATTAATTATCCTATATAAAAGTAGGTTATAAAATAAATCTATTAAGAATAGATTACTTATTAAGCACCTTAATCGTTTTTTTTATCGTGTCTTTTTTTATCGTGTCTTTTTTTAACATAGTTAAAGACTTTGCTTCGTTATATTTTTCGTTAACTATCAACCAAGCTAACATGTTATTTAATATGACATTTTCAATATTGTCAAAAGCTTCTATCTCTATACTTTTTTCATCTCCTGATTTATTTTTATATTCTATTTTTTGATTACTCTCAAAAATAAATTCAGGTTGAATAATATTGTCACTCAAGTCTTTTACTAAAAATCTTTTGTATTTTTTATCCCAAATAGAAAAGAAAAAATGCATTGATTTTGTTGAACCTGTATCTAAATAATTTACTTCTAAAGTACCTTCATGAAAGTATTGTATGTTTTTAGTCAAATACATTCCTTTGGCAATGTTCACTTCATTAAGGCTATAATTAATCAAATAAATTTCATATTTATCTGTTTTTAAAATTTGACTATAAGACATTAATCCTACTAACAATACTAATAATGTAACAACTTTTTTCATTTTGTTTTTTTTAAGGGGTTTAATTACAATACAAGCTTCTTTTCAAGAACCTTGCCAAAATTTATATAATTGTTAGTTTTAAATAAAATTTTAAGTTAGCATACCACCATCCACATTTAGTGTTTGACCTGTAATATAATTAGCTAAATTACTAGCTAAAAAAACACACGCATTTGCAATATCTTTTGGACTTCCGCCTCTTTTCAAAGGAATAGCTTTACGCCATTCTTCTACTTTTTTTTCCTCTAATTTAGCCGTCATTTCTGTTTCAATAAAGCCTGGTGCAATTGCATTACAGCGAATATTTCTTGAACCTAATTCTAAAGCTACGGATTTTGTAAAACCTAAAATACCCGCTTTAGAAGCTGCATAATTTGCTTGACCTGCATTACCTTTAACACCAACAACTGAGCTCATATTAATAATTACACCATCACGCTGTTTCATCATTGGTTTTATTACCGCTTTTGTTAAGTTAAAAACCGATTTTAAATTTATAGAAATTACTTTATCAAAATCCTCTTCACTCATTCGTATTAGTAAATTATCTTTTGTGATACCTGCGTTATTAATTAACACATCTACAGAATCAAACTCTTTTAAAACATCCAATACAAAATCTTGTGCTGCAGTAAAATCAGCAGCATTAGATTGATACCCTTTCGCTTTTACTCCTAAAGCTTGTAACTCTATTTCTAAAGCAGTTGCCGCATCAACGGACGAACTGTATGTAAAAGCAACATTAGCTCCATGGTTTGCAAAAACCAAAGCAATTCCTCTACCTATTCCCCTTGTTGCTCCAGTTATAATTACATTCTTATCTTTTAGTAGTTTCATATAAGACAATCCGTTTTGTTAATTTATGTGACAACAAAAATACAAAAAAAATTGATTTTAATAAACTCAATAATGAATTTTAAAATATACTTACTACTATTCGATAAAAATATAATGCTTTAGCAAATTGTTATTTCACACATTTTGTTCTGTAACCCCAACTTTTATAAGCCCAATCTCCTTTGGTTATAAATTGATGCTCAGAGCAATCAAATATTTCTTGAACATTGAATATTTCCTCTTTTTCTAATGCTTCTTTTTTCCACAGGTTCATTAAATCGTGTTTATTGATCATAGTGTTTAATTTATTTTTCATTCAACTTTTATTATTCCTTGAATTTGAATGTGGTAACATGAGTTTAAAGGTTCATCAATTCCCACATAGGTATAATAACCTGTTTTGCATTTATTACAAAATATTTTATCAAACACAGGAAATTCGCCTTCTTTTGATTTATTTGCAATTCCTATATTGTAATGTTTTTTTAACTCCTTAATAGCAAAATCCTGTAAAGTCCTAGTAAGAAAAACTTTCTTTTTATTGTGCTTTTTCTTCATTAAAAAGAAGGAAATGCCTTAAATCATTTATAAGATCTT
>CAZOQL010000088.1:0-10618 GCA_964582005.1 uncultured Flavobacteriaceae bacterium
TTGAATAAAAATTCATTCAAACTGAAAACAAATATTAGGTCGAACTCAGGTTATAAAGCAAAACGATGATTTTCGCCACCACCAATTTTTACAGCCCATTTTTCGATAGTTCTAATACCTGGCGTTGTTTTTCGAGTGTCTAAATTTTTTGTATTTGTTCCTTCTAATAAATCCTATAAAGGAGCGAGTTTTTGTTGCAATAACACTCATCTCCTTTGCATTGCATTAAGTACTAATCGCTCTGCTTTTAGGATAGATTGCGAGTTTCCTGTTACATAAAAAACAATAGCACCATAGGTTACTTTTTCGCCATCGTTTATTAAGGTTTCTATTTGCAAACTAGCATCTACGTAATTAAATATTTGTTTGGCGAATACAACTCCAGCAATAATACCTTCATCTATAACTAATAATTTTGCTTTTCCTTTAGCAGAAGCAGGAATACATGCCAAAGAACTATGATCGCCGTCACCAACATCTTTTCTTATAGCATTTTTTATAATCATATCTAATTCTTTTTGGAATTACTTTTTTGATATCATTTTTGTAATTTAATTAAACAAAAATAGTTATATTTTTACAAAATGAAAATTAAATTAATAGCAATAGGTAAAACCGATAATAAAAATCTACAAGAATTAATTTCTGTTTATCAAAATAGGCTAAAACATTATATTAAGTTTGAATTAGAAATAATACCCGATATTAAGAAAGTAAAAAACTTGTCCGAAAAACAACAAAAAAAGAAAGAAGGTGATTTGATTCTTAAAAAAGTACAAACAACCGATATTTTAATTTTATTAGATGAAAAAGGAAAAGAATTTCGTTCTATTGAGTTTTCAAAATTTTTACAACAGAAAATGAATTCTGGTATAAAGCAGTTAATTTTTGTTATTGGTGGGTCTTATGGGTTTTCGGAAGATGTTTATAAAATAGCAAATGGAAAAGTATCTTTATCGCAAATGACTTTTTCGCATCAAATGGTACGTTTGTTTATTACAGAACAAATTTATAGAGCTTTTACCATTATTAAAAATGAGCCGTATCATCACGAATGAAATATGTTAAAAAGAAAATTACGAATTACCAATACGAATAATATCTGCAAAAATACCAGAAGCAGTAACGTCTGCACCTGCGCCAGCTCCTTTAATAATTAAAGGTTGCTTTACATATCTATTGGTATAAAAAAGGACAATATTATCGGACCCTTCTAGATTGTAAAACGGATGTGTTGTTGGTATTTCTTGCAAACTTACTTTTGCCATACCATTTTTTAAGGAAGCAACGTATTTCAATCTACACTTATTATCATTTGCTTTTTTTACAATAGACTCAAAATGAATGGATTCGGATTTTAAAGTTTCCATGAAATCGCTAACAGTGTTTGCTTTTTGAGATGCTTCTGGTAAAAACGATTCGTTTTTTATATCTAACAAATCTAACTCTAAGCCACTTTCACGTGCAAGAATTAGTATTTTTCGCATTACATCAACGCCACTTAAATCAATTCGTGGATCTGGCTCCGTAAAACCTTCTATTCCTGCCTGTTTTACCACATTGTAAAAAGAGTTTTCTTCACTTTTAGTATTAAAATTATTAAATATAAAATTCAAACTACCAGATAATACAGCTTGAATTTCGGTTATTTGATCACCACTTGCAATTAAATTTTTTAATGTATCTATTATTGGTAAACCAGCACCTACATTTGTTTCATACAAAAATGGTGCTTGGTATTTCTTTGATAAATAGTGTAAGTTTGTATAATTTTTAAATTCCGAAGAACAAGCAATTTTGTTACAAGTTACAATTGCGATACTTTCTTTTAAATAATTGGCATAATGTACTGTAATTTCTTGATTTGCTGTATTGTCTACAAAAATACTATTTCTTAAATTTAATTTTTTTACCTTTTCAAAAAAGGAAGTAAAATCCGATTTTTCCCCTTTTTTATGCAGCTTTTTCCAATTATCTAACTCAATTCCTTCTTCACTAAATAACATTTTTTTAGAATTTGCTAAAGCAATAACCCGTAAATTTATATGTAATTTTTCCAACAGATAAGTTTGCTGGCTTTTAATTTGGTCTAATAATTTAGCTCCAACATTTCCAACACCAACTACAAATAAATTTAATTGTTTAATTTGGTTTTCAAAAAAACTTGCGTGTAATGAATTTAATGCTTTTTTCACATCTTTACTGGCAATTACAACAGATATGTTTTTCTCTGATGCGCCTTGAGCAATAGCTCTAACATTTACATTATTATGCCCTAAAGTACTAAATAATTTACCGCTTATACCTTGATGAGATTTCATTCCATCACCAACAATTGCAATAATTGAAATGTTTTTTTCTATTTGAATTGGCAATACTTTTTTAGTAATAATTTCATATTCAAAAGCTTGATTAACGGCAAGTGTGACTTTTTGAATATCATTAAAATCAATTGCAATACATATAGAATGCTCAGACGAAGCTTGTGTAATTAACTTCACATTAACTCTGTCAAAATACAATGCTTCAAATAAACGTTTTGAAAAACCAGGTATTCCAATCATTCCATTTCCTTCTAAGGTGATTAAGGCAATATTATCAATATGGCTAATTCCTGTAACAGGAGTTTTTTTATCTGTAATTTTATTACTTATTAAGGTTCCTTTTTGCGATATTTTGAATGTATTTCTAATATGAATTGGAATGTTTTTTTCTAAAACAGGTATAATAGTTGGTGGATAAATAACTTTTGCACCAAAATGCGATAATTCCATTGCTTCTTGATACGAAATGGTATCAATTGGAAATGCGGTTTTTACAATTTTCGGATTTGCAGTAAACATACCACTTACATCTGTCCAAATTTCTAATTTTGAAGCATTTAAAGCAGCTGCGTAAATTGCTGCTGAATAATCGGAACCGCCGCGACCTAATGTGGTTGTTTCTCCTTTTTTATTACTAGAAATAAAACCAGCCAAAATAGTTACCCGATTTGTAGAGTTCTTAAAAAAAGAGCTTATATTTTGATTAGTATCTTTAAAGTTAATAGTTGCGTTAGTATATTTTGTTGTAGTTTTTATTAATTCTCTACTATCTTTATGACCACAGTCTAAGGTATTAGCTAGTATGTAAGAGGATAGTTTTTCTCCTACACTTACAATTTCAGCCTCTGTTTTGGTCGGAATACTTCTTGTTAAATAGATGCCTTTATAGAGTTCCGATATTTTGTCCATTTCTTGCGCAACAAACTCAGTAATTTTTGTAGGATTCTTACTATTTAAAGATTTAATTCTATCAAAATGAATTTGTTTCAACTTAGAAATTGATGTTATATAATTTTCATTGCCATTTTTAGCATTTTTCATTGCCTTTAGCAAATTATTAGTTACTCCAGAAAAAGCAGAAACGATTACAACTGTTTTATCAATTTCACCTGCTTTCCTAATAATATCTATCACATTTAACATGCTATTTAAACTACCAACGGATGTTCCTCCAAACTTTAATACTTGCATTTTAAAAATTTACTTGCAAATAAACGGCATTTAATTAACATTTTTAATATTATATTTGCTAAATGCTTAAACTCAATTTGCCAAAATATAATTTTAAGATTTCCAAAAGAAAGGAGAAGTATTATATTTATGATTGTATTCGTAAAAAAAATATTTTTTTAACTCCTGAAGAATGGGTTAGACAAAATTTTATACAGTTTCTAATTAAAGAGCAAAATTATGCACCTAGTATCATTGCTGTTGAAAAAGAAATAAAAGTAAATAATACAAAAAAACGTTTTGATATTTTACTTTTTAACAATAAAGGAACTCATGAAATTATAGTGGAATGTAAAGCGCCAACTATAAAAATCACACAAACTACTTTTGATCAAATTGCACGTTATAATTTAGAATTAAAGGCAAAATACCTTATAGTTACTAACGGAATAGAGCATTATTATTATAAAATGGATTTCGAAAATAAAAAGTATGTGTTTTTAGAAAAATGCCCTACTAATAAAAGACAGCAAAAATGATTAAAAAAATAACACCACTAATCTTATTACTATTTATGTCTTGTGACTCGCCAACGATTCCAAGCGATTTAAATAAAACGATTCAAAATTATTTTGAAGGCCGTGCAACTGCAAATATTACGCAACTAAAAGAAGCTTTTACCTCTGATGCGTTATTGTTTACGGTTAAAAATAATAAACCGATTCAAATTTCATTAAAAGATTATTTTAAAAAAGTGACTTCTGATGGAAAAAAAGAAGTAAAAACTTCCATTTTATCGTTTGATGTAACCAATAATATTGCATTGGTAAAAACGGAATTTAAGTATGTTGATAAAACATACCAAGATTATTTAATATTACTTAGAATAAATGAAAAATGGAAAATCATAAATAAAACATTTACAAAAATTAAATAATGGAAAAAATGTATTCTTTTATAGAAAAAAACGCAACCATTAAAAATGTAATTATCGGTTTAGTACTCATCGTTTTTTTTAACACATTTTTACTACCGTTTTTACCTTATTATTTATGGGAGGTTAAACTTTCTGTTAATGAAATATTAGATTTGAAGCTATCCTATTCATACGAAGTCTATGGTTTTTTTGATAAAATAAATATAAAAGGTAGAAGTGCATATAAAATGGCAACGTTATTTATTGACATGCCATATTTGATAATTTATAGTTTTACATATACGATTATTCTTTTTATGCTATTTAAAGCAAATAATTTTAGGAAATACACATGGCTTATTGTAATCCCTTTTTGTGTTGGTTTTTTTGATTTTTTAGAAAATATTGGCATTGTTAGCATGTTACATTTTTATCCAATAGAATTGAATACCATACTTTTATTATCTTCTACGTCTACTTCTTTAAAGTGGTTTTTTGCGTTGGTCACTTTTATATTAATTATGCTTAATATATTGATTTATTCTGCCAAAAAAATTAAAAAAAATGATTAAAAATCAAAATATACCTGAAATTTTCATTACAAATAATAATTTACCTGAACTGTTAATTCATGACTTTGAAATGACCAGTGATGTTATTAAAAGTAGAGTTAACCTTGGTATGCATATGTTTAGTTTTTTACAAGCTGGCTCTAAACAAGTTCATTTTTCTAATAATTCAATTGCTGTAAATAAAGAGCAATCTTTGTTAGTGAAAAAAGGGAATTGTTTGATGACGGAACTTTTAATGAATGATAAAGTTTATTTTTGTAAATTGTTATTTTTTTCTTCGGATATTTTAGAATTGTTTTTAACAAAACATGAAAGCTTAATAAAAACCGATTCCGATAAGAAAACTTTAAATTCATATTTTACTATTAAAAATGATGCTTATATAAATGCTTTTGTAAACTCCCTAAATAAGATACAAGGTTTGAACTCTATGTATGTCTCAAATTTATTAAAAATTAAATTTGAGGAATTATTGCTTTATTTGCTAAGTGTTTATGGATCTATTTTTATACAGTTCATACAATCTTTAGCCGAAAAAAACACCAAATCTACATTTAAAAAAGTCATTGATGCAAATGCTAATTCCAATTTAAAATTGGAAGAAATAGCGTTTCTGTGCAACATGAGTTTGTCTACATTTAAACGTCATTTTATCGAAAATTTTAATGAATCACCAGGTAAATGGTTAAAGAAAAAACGTTTAGAAAGGGCAAGAGAACTTTTATGTAAAAAGGATTTGAAAATTTCTCAGATTTATGAAAAATTCGGATATAAAAACACCTCTAATTTTACGATTGCTTTTAAAAGGCAATTTGGTGTTTATCCAACGGAAATTTAAAATTTATTATGACCTTTTTTCAGAAATATTTGAACTTTAAAAAGAACATATTATTTGTTATTTTTACTTTCTTTGTATGATACTAATATTAAAAAAAAATAAAAATGAACATTACATTAGAACAAGCTCAAAAAGTAGTTGCAGCTGCAATTAAAAAATCACAAGAAATAGGAACAAAAATGGATATTGCCGTAATTGATTCAGGTATTAACTTAACGGCATTTGCAAGAGAAGATGGCGCATGGTTAGGCTCTATTGATATTGCAATAAAAAAAGCTAAAACAGCACGTTTTTTCAATATGGACACAGGTACTATAGGTTCTTTATCACAACCAGGTGGTGCTTTGTATAATATTGAACATTCAAATGGAGGTTTAATTTCTTTTCCAGGTGGTGTTTGTATTAAAAATGCCGATGGTGCTATTATTGGTGCAATTGGTGTAAGTGGATCTTCAGTAGAAGATGACCATGCGGTTGCATCAGCAGGAGCTGCAGCATTATAAATTATATCCTAAATTTATTATTATAACCTGAGTTCGATATAGTTTGAAGAGATTAATAATGATATTTAGAATCAGTTATGACGTGTAAATATTTATATTTGCACGTTTTTTAGTTAATATTTTATTAGAATGAAAAAATACTTAGCCGAATTAGTTGGGACTTTTGGACTAGTTTTTATAGGAACAGGATCAATAATTGTAAACGACACAAGTAGTGGTGCAGTTGGATTGGTTGGTATTGCAATTGCTTTCGGGCTTATTGTAACAACAATGATTTATGTTTTTGGACCCATATCTGGCGCACATATAAACCCAGCAGTTACTATTAGTTTTTTTTTAAAAAAAGCAATTTCAATTAAAGACACCTTTTTTTATATTTTATTTCAGATTATAGGAGCAATTATAGCGTCCTTATTATTATATATATTATTTCCAGATCATAAGACATTAGGGAGTACAATGGTTTCCGATACAATTTTACAATCCTTTATTATGGAAATAGTTGCTACTTTTTTATTGATGTTAGCAATTCTAGGTATCACACAGCAAGGCGAAAAAGAAACAAAAGCCTTAGCAGGTATAATTATTGGTGCTATTGTTATGGCAATGATCTTTGTTGCAGGACCAATTTCTGGAGGCTCATTTAATCCAGCAAGAAGTATTGGACCAGCATTAATTTCGGGTAATTCCCAAGATTTATGGTTATATATTTTCGCACCTACTTGTGGCGCAACAATAGCTGTTTTTACTTGGAAATATATAAAATCGTAATTTTAAAAGATTTAATTACTTCTTCTAACCTAGTTATTGGCTGTTTTTAATATATTCGTAACTTGAAAATAGCTATTGTCATATTAAACTGGAACGGAAAAAAATTATTAGCCCAATTTTTACCTGAAATTATTCGTTATAGCGATCCTGATTATTGTGCTATTTATGTAGCGGACAATGCCTCTACAGACGATTCTATGCAATTTATTAAAACTAATTTTAGCACTGTTAAAATTATACAAAACGATCAAAATTTCGGTTTTGCAAAAGGATATAATGTAGCATTAAAGAAAGTAGAAGCAACTGTTTTTGCCCTGGTAAATTCAGATATTGAAGTGACTAAAGATTGGTTAAAACCAATAATTGATACGTTTAAAGAAGAAAAGAATACGGCAATTATTCAGCCAAAAATATTAGATTTTAAAAATAAAATTAAATTTGAATATGCTGGCGCAGCTGGCGGTTTTATTGACAATTACGGCTATCCATTTTGTAGAGGAAGAATTTTTAATCACTTAGAAGAAGATAAAGGGCAATACAATAATAAGGAAATTATTTTTTGGGCTTCTGGCGCATGTTTTTTTATCCGATCAAACGTTTTTAATGAATTGCAAGGTTTTGACACCGACTTTTTTGCACACCAAGAAGAAATTGACCTTTGTTGGAGAGCCAATAACTTAGGTTATACTATTAAATATAATGGTAATTCTATCGTTTATCACGTTGGTGGAGCAACCTTAAAAGAAGGCAGTACACAAAAAACATTTTTAAATTTTAGAAATAATTTATTGATGTTATTAAAAAACTTACCTTCTAATAAAATATTTGTTGTCCTTTTTATAAGATTATTTTTAGACGGAATTGCTGGAATTAAATTTTTATTGGAAGCAAAACCGTTACATACTTTTGCAATTATTAGGGCGCATTTTAGTATGTATGGTAAAATACCTAAAATGCTTAAGAAACGTAAAATAATACCCAATAAAATAAACGCATATTACCATACAAAAGGTATTATTGTAAAACATTTTATATCTAAAATAAACACATTTGAAAAACTACACTAATTTTGATGTAATTATTGTAGGTGCTGGTCCAGCAGAAATTGTATGTGCTATGCAATTGGCCAAAAAGGGTTTTCAAATTGCTTTGTTTGAAAAAGAAACTTTTCCAAGAGACAAAACCTGTGGCGATGCATTAAGTGTTGATGTATTAAATCAGTTAGAGTTAATTGATCCATTATTAGCAAATGAATTTAAAAATTTCACACATAAAACCCCTTCTTATGGTGTTAAAATTATTGCTCCAAACCAGCAAAGTTTAGACATACCTTTTTACTACAAAGGGCAAAAACGGTTTGGGTATATTTGTAAAAGAATTGATTTTGATAACTTTCTCTTTCAAAAATTACAAGCATATAAAAACATTGTTGTTTTTGAAAATTGTAAAGTTAATGCTATTGTAATTTCACTAAATGAAGCAGTTGTTACTACAAAAAATAAAACGTATACATCAAAAATAATTATCGGTGCAGATGGCACACAATCTATTGTAAACAAACTATTAATTAAAAATAAGATTGATAAAGAGCATTATAGTGCTGGTTTACGTGTCTATTATAAAAACGTAAGTAATTTACATAAAGACAATTTCATAGAATTACATTTTTTTAAAGATATATTACCAGGTTATTTATGGATCTTTCCACTGCCAAATAATGAAGCAAATATTGGTATAGGAATGTTATCTTCATATGTTTCTAAAAAGAAAATTAACTTAAGAATTGTATTAAAAAAATTACTTGAAAATCATCCAAATTTAAAAGATAGATTTAACCATGCCGAAGCTCTAGAAACTAGCAAAGGTTTTGGGCTTCCTTTAGGTTCAAAAAAACGAAAATTGTCTAGTAATCGTGTATTGTTATTAGGTGATGCCGCAGGCTTGATTGATCCTTTTTCTGGAGAAGGCATTGGTAATGCAGTACGAAGTGGTAGAGTAGCGGCTAAGCATATAGAAACCTGTTTCGAATTACAAAATTTCACTAAATTACACAATAGCAAGTATGATAAGGGAATTTACAGGCTAATGGAAAAAGAATTTAGAATAAGCAGAACCCTTCAAAATTTATGTAAGTATCCTAGATTATTTAATTTCATAATTAATAAAGCAACTAAAAATAAAGCAACTAAAAATAAAGCGTTTCATAAATTTTTAATTGGTAGCTTAGAAAATATAGATAAAAAAAACATGTTAACGAAACCAAGTTTTTATTATCGACTATTCTTTAAAAATTAACGAACATGGATGAAAAATACGAACTAAAATACCACCAATTAGAAAAGCAACATTTTTGGTTTAAAGCAAGAAGAAAATTCATTTTACAATTGTTAAATAAGCAATCAAAAGATA
Organism: uncultured Flavobacteriaceae bacterium; assembly: GCA_964582005.1. Lineage (GTDB taxonomy): Bacteria > Bacteroidota > Bacteroidia > Flavobacteriales > Flavobacteriaceae > S010-17. The sequence continues at coordinate 9,504 of CAZOQL010000088.1, forward strand.
AAATGATATTAGATATTGGTTGTTCTTCAGGCGTTTTATTAAATGAGTTAGCTGATAATGGTTTTAAAAGAGAAAACTTATACGGTATTGATGTTAGTGTAAGTGCTATTGAAAATTGTAAAAAGAACAAACTTAATAATGTATCGGTAATGGACGCGCAACACATAACATTACAGCAAAAGTTTGATATAATAATTGCTTCCGATTGTTTAGAACATTTAGCAAAAGATGAAAAAGCTTTAGACAATTGGAGAAGCTTATTAAATGACAATGGCTCGCTATACGTATTTGTACCAGCATTTAATAGTTTATGGAGTAAACATGACGATATTAACAAACATTATAGAAGGTATACCAAAACATCATTAAATAACAAGTTAAAACAAGCGAATTTTGAAATAATTAAATCTAGTTATTGGAATTTCACCCTTTTTATTCCGATATTTTTAATGCGTATTATTAATAAAATTAATCCCTTTAAAAGAAAGGATTCAGGTGATAATCTTAAAAAAACACATCCAATAATTAATAATTTATTATTTCAATTAATTAATATCGAAAATAAATTTTTATCTGTATTTAATTTTCCATTTGGAGTTAGTGTTTTTAGCATCGTTAAACGTAGTAATCGTAAATAAGGAGTTATTTTTATTTTCAATGTTCAAAGTTTGACTTGAATTGGTCTTTTTTTTAATCGTATAATGCTAATATGCAGGTGGTTAAAATTATATTTATTTTTTATTAAAATACTTGTTATTTATATGAAATATTGTTATTTTTGCACTCCTAAATTAAGAGATTTAATTCAGGAGTAAAATAACAGATTAAAAAATAAAATATTATGAAAAACACTAAGAATATCAAAACAGAAACAAAACAAAATACAATTATTAATTTCAGCAATACAAAACATGTTGTTTGGAATAATAGAAGAAGATTTGGGATATAATTCCCAAGATTAATTTGAGTTAATTAACGAGCTTCTTAACATTAATTTGTTAAGAAGTTTTTTTTATGTAAAAGAATTATTTCAAACCAATATTCTAAATAAAAAGTATAACTTTGAACATCAAATTTAGCACCTTAAATTATGCAAAAACAATTAATAGAATGCG
>CAZOQL010000089.1:0-10577 GCA_964582005.1 uncultured Flavobacteriaceae bacterium
TCTACATGTAATAAATAATGTCCATAAGTTCCTGCACAAGAACAACCACCACGTGTTTGAATGCCAAAACGATCGTTTAATATCTTAACTCCTAAATTAAAATGTAAATCATCAATATAAAAAGAAAAAACACCCAATCTATTGGTATGTTGTCCTGCAAGAATATGAATATTTTTAACTGTATTTAATTTTTTAAATACAATTTTATTAATTTCATGTTCTCTGTTTGCAATATTATTCACACCCATTTCTTCTTTCAGCTTAATAGCCAAAGCAATTTTTATGGTTTGCAAAAAAGCTGGTGTTCCACCATCTTCACGAACTTCAATATCATTAATAAAAGAATGTTCTCCCCAAGGATTTGTCCAATCTACAGTGCCGCCACCTGGATTATCTGGCGTGGTATTTTTATATAATCCTTTATTAAAAATCAAAACACCCGATGTTGCTGGACCACCTAAAAATTTATGCGGTGAAAAGAAAATTGCATCAAAATAACAATGCTTATCCTTATGCATATTTATATCCACATATGGTGCCGAACAAGCATAATCTACAAAACACAAGCCTTTATATTGATGAATTAATTTTGAAATCTCATGTACTTCTGGTTGAATACCTGTTACATTAGAACAAGCCGTAATCGAAGCTATTTTTATGGGTCTTTCTTTATATTTAAGTATCAATTTTTCAAAACTATTTAAACAAACCAAACCTTGATCACAATGTGGAATAATTTCTACATCTGCTATGGATTCTAGCCAAGTAGTTTGATTAGAGTGATGCTCCATATGGGTAATAAAAACGATCGGTTTTAGATTATCTGGAACTTTGGTGTATTCTTTTAAATTATCCGAAATTCGCAAACCTAAAATACGTTGTAATTTATTAACAACGCCAGTCATACCACTTCCTTCGGTAATTAAAACATCTTCATTATTTGCATTTACATGGGTTTTAATTATCTCTCTAGCTTTATGATATGCTTTTGTCATAACCGAACCAGTAACCGAAGTTTCGGTATGTGTATTTGCAACAAAAGGTCCAAATTCTTCTACTATTTTTTGTTCAATTGGTCTGTACAATCTACCACTTGCTGTCCAATCGGTATAAATTATTTTTTGTTTTCCGTAAGGAGAAACAAACGTTTTATCGATACCAACGATGTTATTTCTGAATTTTTGAAAGTAATTTTCTAATGACATACTTTTAATTTAACAACAAAAATACTTTAATAATTTTAAAGTATTTATTTTATTACCAAATGGTAAAACGATAACCAAAAGTATATGCTGCTTCAAAAAAAGTAAAGTCTTGTTTTGCACTATCTACCTTATTATTAGTTATTCTGATTTTTGGCATATTTATATAACCGTATTTAAAATCGGTTTGTATATAAAAATGTTTGAAAAAAGTCAAATTTAATCCTACTTTAGCAGAAAATCCAAAACCAGACATATGAAAATTATCGTACCTTTTCTTACCTAAAATAGTTGTGTTTGTTTTAGGTAATAACATACCAATATCAAGACCCGCTTCTAAATTAACTTCAAATTTATTAGTTTGAATACCTAATAATTTATTAAAATTGTCAAATCGATTAATGGCAACATAAATATAATTTAAACCATCGGTGTGTTCAAAGAGTAAGAATTCTTTATCTAAAAAAATAGTGTCATTTACATAATTTCCATCATAATTATAAGTCGTTGTAATGTTCTCTATATTTGTAATATCGTAATCGCCAATATTAATTTGACCATTTATTCTTACATCTTGAAACGAACTCATTACATATTTCAGATGATCCAAACCAAGTATAACATTGTAATTATCTTTAAAAAAATAGCCTATTTTAGCATTAGTTGCTGGTAATGTTAAATCGGCTGGAGAAAAGAATTTTATGCCAAACGGGTTTGACTTATCTTGCGCTTTCACATCATATAAAGTAAAATCATATTCTTCCCCTTTAAAATGAATGTCGGATTTTCCGTACGAGCTCCTATTCCAACCCCAAGAAAGGAAAAATTGCCCTTTACGGGAATTGATTTTTTCTAATTTAGAATTTGTTTTTTTTGGGGGGATTTTTTCTTCTTGTGAAAAAGCTAATGAAATAGCAAAAATAGTAATTAGTAAGAATAATTTCTTCATCATATATTAATCATTTCATGTAAAAAAAACGCCATAATTCGTGACAATAAATGGCCAAATTAAGGTGTGAATTTTACTTTTAAGTTAGTTTCTAAGCTAGCAATTTTAGCAATTTCTTGTATCATTTTTTCAGCTAAAGCATCTGCCTTTTCTTGGGTATTACTTTCGGTATAAATACGAATTATTGGTTCTGTATTTGATTTTCTTAAATGTACCCATTCGTTTTCAAAATCTATCTTAACGCCATCAACAGTAGAAACTTGTTCGTTTTTATAAATTTCTTCTATTTTAGTTAATAGTTCTTCTACATTAATTTGTGGTGTTAGTTGAATTTTATTTTTACTCATAAAATAACTAGGGTACGAATCTTTCAATGCTTTACAAGTCATTTTCGTTTTAGCCAAATGGCTTAAAAACAAAGCAACACCAACTAGAGAATCTCTACCATAATGTGATGCTGGATAGATGATTCCGCCATTTCCTTCGCCTCCAATTATAGCATTGGTATCTTTCATTAATTGTACTACATTAACTTCACCAACAGCGCTGGCTTGGTAATTTCCGCCATGTTTATTTGTAATATCTCGCAATGCTCTGGAAGAGGATAAATTGGAAACCGTATTACCACTAGTTTCGCCTAAAACATAATCGGCACAAGCAACCAAAGTATATTCTTCGCCAAACATAGAGCCGTCTTCACAAATTAAAGCTAGTCGATCAACATCTGGATCAACTACAATACCTAAGTCCGCTTTTTCTTTGACAACCAATTTAGAAATTTCGGTTAAATTCTCGGCAAGAGGTTCTGGATTATGCGGAAAATCACCATTTGGTTCGCAATACAATTTAACACAAGTAACGCCTAATGCTTCTAATAATAACGGAATTGCAATTCCGCCAGTAGAGTTAACAGCATCTACAACTACTTTAAAATTGGCTTTTTTAATAGCTTCAATAGCTACCAAATCTAATTTTAAAACTTCATCTACATGCAATTTCATGTAGTCTGTTTTTTTAGAATACACACCTAAATTATCTACTTCGGCAAAAATATAGGCATCTTCTTCGGCTATTTTAAGGATTGTTTTTCCTTGTTTGTCGTTTAAAAATTCTCCTTTATGATTTAATAATTTTAAGGCATTCCATTGTTTTGGGTTGTGTGATGCTGTCAAAATAATTCCGCCATCGGCATTTTCTAAAGGCACTGCAATTTCAACAGTTGGTGTAGTCGACAAACCCAAATCTATCACATTTATGCCTAAGCCAACTAAGGTATTAGCAACCAAACTACTTGCCATTTTACCTGAAATTCGGGCATCTCTACCAATTACAACGGTAAGTTTTTTATCTTTATTATTGGCTTCATTCATTAAAAAAAAACCATACGCCGATGCAAATTTCACGATATCAATTGGCGTTAAGTTATCATTAACCTTACCTCCTATTGTGCCTCGTATACCTGAAATTGATTTTATTAGTGTCATTTGGTTTTATTTTGTTAATCGTTGCATTAGTTAATCATTTGTGCAAATTTACATTATTGATTGAAAACAATGTTTACTTGTTTGTTATTTTAACAAATAATTAGTCAATTATCATTTATTGCTTAATTCAATTTTAGTAAGTTTGTAAAAAATATTTAGATTGAAAAAAATTATATTCTTTTTATTTATAATCGTTTCGGTTAACGCGTTTTCACAAGAAAAAAAAATTGTATTAAAACATTTTGATTTTATTGAAACCGATGAAGAAAATTTCCCTGGAGCGACCATTGGTCTAGGTAATGTTCTCATTGAAGTGGACGGCGCCACTTTACGTTGTAAAAAAGCTATTTTATACCAAGAGAATAATTATTTACAAGCGCTTGGTAATGTTATTTTAAATCAAGCAGATACCATAATTCAAACTAGCGATTATATTGAATACGATGGGCAAACCAAGCAATCTCTATCTTGGGGAAATGTAGTCCTTAAAAATAAAACAATGACATTAAAAACGGACACACTTCATTTTGACAGAGCTGCCCAACAATTATACTATCAAAATAAAGCTACTATTGAAGATGATACCAATGTTTTGGAAAGTGTTACAGGTAATTATTACTTGAATGAAAATAAATTTCAAGCACAAACCAATGTGATAATAACCAATCCTGAATATGTTTTAAAATCGAATCATCTAGATTATTATACCGATTCTGGCAAAGCATACCTTTACGGAAAAACAACTATTAAAGGTAAGGAAAGTTTTATTTATGCCGAAAAAGGATTTTACGATACCAAAGCAGACATTTCCCATTTTACAAAAAATGCATACATACTATACGATGATAGACGAATTTCTGGCGATAGCTTGTATTACGATAGAAAAAAAGGTTTTGCATCGGCTACCAATAATATAAAATTAACCGATACCATTAATAACACTATTTTAAAAGGCAATTATGCAGAGTATTTTCAAAAAAAGGATTCTGCTTTTGTTATACATAGAGCTGTAGCTATTACGAAAACGGAAAAAGATTCTATCTACATTCATGGAGACACATTACTTTTTACAGGTAAAGCGAACAAGCGAATTGTTAGAGCTTATCATAACGTTAAATTTTTTAAACCTGATATGAGTGGAAAAGCAGACTCTTTATTTTCTAACCAAGCAACTGGCTTATTAAAATTATTTGGAAAACCTGTTTTATGGACTGAAAACGGACAAATAACTGGTAAATTTATTCATCTACTCAGCAATCCAAAAACCGAAAAATTAGATAGTTTAAAAGTTTTAGGAGATGCCTTTTTAATTCAAAAAGACAGTATCGATGGTTTTAACCAAATAAAAGGGCGCGATATGTTTGCTAAATTTATAAATAACGAAATTAAAACTATTGATTTTATTGGGAATGGTGAATTCTTACATTACATGCGTGAAGACAATCCTACCAAAGATTTGTTTGGTATTCAAAAAACTACCTGTGGTAGAATTCATGCAGAATTTGAAAATAAAGAAATATCGTCTTTTATTTTTTATACCGATCAAGAAGGTGAAACCTATCCGCCATCAAAGTTACCCGAAAACGCTCGAATTTTAAAAGATCTTATCTGGCGCGATGACGAAAGACCCAAAACAAAAGACGAAATATTTTTAAAAAATAAAAGGGTAGAAAAAACCAATTTAACAAATAGCAAACAAGAAATTAAACTAGAAGTAAAAAAACGTTTAAAATCTGAAATGCAAAATAAATAGACGAATCAAAAAAGATTTTTTAAAATACCAAGCACAAACTACCAATACGCCTTTAGCCATTGAAATTTCTCATGCCAAAGGCTCTTATGTTTATGATACAAAACAAAAAAAATATTTAGATTTTATTGCCGGTGTTTCGGCAAATACATTAGGACATTCTAATCCGAAAATCACTAACGCTATAAAAAAACAAGTAGACAAGTACTTACACGTTATGGTTTATGGTGAATTTATGCAAGAAATACCAGTTGCGCTATCTAAATTATTGATAGAAAATTTACCTGAAAATTTGAATCAAGTTTACTTAGTAAATTCTGGTACCGAGGCAACCGAAGGCGCCTTAAAATTAGCAAAACGAGTTACTAAACGAAGTCAATTAATTGCTGCGAAAAATAGTTATCACGGCAATACACAAGGCGCCATGAGTGTTTGTGGTGTTGAAGAACAAAATCGTGCTTTTAGACCTTTATTACCCAATGTGAAATTTATTGAATTCAATAGCTTTAGTGATATTCAAAAAATAACGACTAAAACTGCCTGTGTAATTTTAGAAACCATACAAGGTGGCGCAGGTTTTATTGTACCAAAACCAACGTATCTACAAAAAATAAAGGAACGCTGCCAAGAAGTTGGCGCCTTACTTATTTTAGACGAAATACAAAGTGGTATTGGTAGAACAGGCAAGCTCTTTGAATTTATGAACCATAATAGTTCACCAGATATATTAATTACTGGCAAAGGTCTTGGTGGCGGTTTACCAATTGGCGCTTTTATTGCTTCCACAGAAATGATGGCTTTATTTAAAGAAAATCCAAAATTAGGACATATTACTACTTTTGGCGGCAATCCATTAATTGCATCGGCAGCTTTAGCTACTTTAACCGAGGTTTTACAAGGTGATTTAATCGCTCAAACGCTTGAAAAAGAAAAATTATTTAGAAAATTATTAGTACATCCAGAAATAAAAGAAATTCGTGGTAAAGGGTTGATGCTAGCTTTAGTTATGGATAATTCTAATACAGCTAGTCAACTTATTTTAAACTCTTTAAAAAAAGGACTACTAGTATTTTGGCTGTTATTTGAAGAAAAAGCAGTTAGAATTACGCCACCATTAACTATTTCAAATAAAGAAATTGAAGAAGGTTGTCGTATTATTTTGGCTATTTTAAATGATATTAAATAGTGTTCCTTTTAATTTGTTAATTTTAGTACATTTGCATTCTTAATTTCATAAAAAAATGTTAGACAAAGTAAACCAACTTATTAACGATGTAAAAGCATTTAAAACGACAAGCAAAGAAGAAATTGAAGCTTTTCGTATTAAATATTTGGGTAGTAAAGGAATGTTAAAAGAATTGTTTAACGAGTTTAAACAAGTAGATAATTCCTTAAAAAAAGACATTGGTCAAGCTTTAAATAATCTTAGAAATTCAGCGACAGATAAGGTAACCGAATTAAAAAAAAGTTTAGGTGAAGACACTTCTCAAAAATTTATTTATGGTGATTTAACAAGACCATCGGAACCTATAGAGCTTGGCTCTCGTCATCCAATATCTATTGTGAAAAGTCGAATAGTAGAGATTTTTTCACGCATTGGCTTTACTGTTTCCGAAGGCCCAGAGATTGAAGATGATTGGCATAATTTTACAGGGTTAAATTTACCAGAACATCATCCTGCAAGAGATATGCAAGACACGTTTTTTATAGAAACGAATCCTGATGTTCTATTACGAACACATACCTCATCGGTACAAATGCGGTATATGGAAGAAAATGAACCGCCAATTCGTACCATTTCTCCAGGTCGTGTTTTTAGAAACGAAGATATTTCCGCTAGAGCACATTGTATTTTTCATCAAGTAGAAGGTTTATATATTGATACCGATGTTTCCTTTGCCGATTTAAAACAAACACTGCTTTATTTTACTAAAGAAATGTTTGGCAAATCAAAAATCAGACTAAGACCAAGTTATTTTCCTTTTACAGAACCAAGTGCCGAAGTAGATATTTATTGGGGTTTAGAAACCGAGGTAGATTATAAAATTACCAAAGGAACTGGTTGGTTAGAAATTATGGGTTGTGGTATGGTGGATCCTAACGTATTAAAAAACGTCAATATTGACCCTGAAAAATACAGTGGTTTTGCTTTTGGAATGGGTATTGAACGTATTGCAATGCTTTTATATCAAATACCAGATATTAGAATGTTTTATGAAAATGATGTGCGTTTTTTAAAACAATTTAAATCGGTTATATAATTAAAAGACATAATAACGCTACGCTTAAAGAGAAAAGAAGCAAGAATCTTTCCGAATAACTAATACGTTTTTTTTATAAAATAATCCAATAAAATAGATAATTAAAAAGAGGTTTTTGTACAAAAACCTCTTTTTATGTTACTAATTTAAAAGTGTTATTTTACTTCAAAAGTAATTTTTACATTTACTCTAAACTCTGCAACTTCTTGATTATTAACAACCACACTTTGTGATTGTACAAAAGCCGATTTAATATGTTTTACACTTTTAGCAGCGTGTTTCACTGCTTTTCTAGTAGCATCTTCCCAACTCTTGTCAGAATTCGCTAATACTTCAATAACTTTCATTACTGCCATAACTTTATCTTTTTTAAATTATTATTGAAGTAAATATACAACTATTTATTCTAAAAAAACAGCCCAATTAAGTTATTAACAAATTATTCTATTTTACAAATTGGTAACGCTAAATTAACATTAAAAAAAACTAATGTATTTACTTTTGTTTAAAATAATTAACTAAACAAACTTTCATGGAAAACCCATACATTTTAATGATTGCTGCTTTGGCACTACTTGCTATTGTTGACTTAATAGTTGGCGTTAGTAATGATGCGGTAAACTTTTTAAATTCAGCTATTGGTTCTAAAGTAATTACTACTAGAAATATTTTAATAATTGCTAGTTTGGGTGTTTTTGTTGGCGCAATTACCTCAAGTGGTATGATGGAAGTAGCTCGTAAAGGGATTTTTAATCCTAGCATGTTTAACTTTCAAAATATAATGTACATTTTTATGGCAGTTATGATTACGGATATATTGCTTTTAGATGTTTTTAACACATTAGGTATGCCAACTTCAACTACGGTTTCTATTGTTTTTGAACTTTTAGGCGCAGCTGTTGCTATGGCTTTTATAAAAATATCGGCAGATCCTGAGTTACATTCAGATGCTATTTGGACGTTTATAAATCATAAAACGGCTACGAAAATCATTTTTGGAATTCTCCTTTCGGTTGTTGTTGCCTTTAGTATTGGTGCGATTGTTCAATTTATATCTCGTTTGTTATTTAGCTTTAATGTAGAAAAACAAAGCAGTACTGTTGGAATTATTTTTGGCGGACTCGCTCTTACAATAATCTCCTATTTCATATTCTTTAAAGGTTTCAAAGGAACGTCCTTTTACAAAACCTACCATATAAAAGATTATCTAGAGCAAAATTTACTGCAAGTTTTTGGTGTTGGTTTTATGATTATGACGTTAATTTCTTTTTTAATTTCAAAATTTACTAAAATTAACATTTTACATATTATCATTGGTATTGGTACTTTTTCTTTAGCTTTAGCTTTCTCTGGTAATGATTTGGTTAACTTTATTGGTGTGCCAATTGCAGCTTGGAATTCGTACGAAGCTTGGCATGCATCTGGACTTCCTGCTACGGAGTTTTCTATGGAAATTTTATCTAAGAAAGTACCATCAAATACTTGGCTTCTTTTGTTTGCTGGCGCTGTGATGGTTGTAACAATTTGGTTTTCTAAAAAAGCAAAAGAAGTAATAAAAACTGGAATTGATTTATCTCGTCAAGGCGATGGTCACGAAAAATTTCAACCAACTACAGCTTCAAGAATATCGGTTAGAGCAGCTATGGGTTTAAATAAAGTATGGCGCACAATTATACCTAATACTTCTTTAAATTGGATTGAATCTCGATTTGAAAGACCTGTTATTGCTTTACCAAAAAATAAATCTTACGAAATGCCTGCTTTTGATACCGTAAGAGCATCGGTAAACTTAGTAGTTGCTGGTATTTTAATATCTATTGGTACATCCTTAAAATTACCTTTATCTACAACCTATGTAACATTTATGGTTGCGATGGGAACTTCATTGGCAGATAGAGCTTGGGGAAGAGAAAGTGCCGTCTATAGAGTTGCTGGTGTTTTAAATGTAGTTGGTGGTTGGTTTGCAACTGCAATAATTGCTTTTACCGCTGCTGGAATTGCCTTATACTTAATCAATTTAGGCGGTATTGTTTCGGTTGCTATTTTACTTACAGCAGTTACCTTATTAATAAGTAGAAACTATATTAAATATGCACAAAAACAAAAAATAATTAAAGCGGAAAGAAATATTAATAGAGCCGAATTAATTACTATAAGTGGTGTTATTGAAGAAAGTTCTAGTCATATTTCAGAAGTAATTAAACGTGTAAATAAACTATACACAAGTGTTGCTCAAGATTTAGCTGGGCACGATTTAGACAAACTTAAAAAAACAGATAAACACGTAAGTAAATTAAACGATGAAGTAGATCGTTTAAAAGACGAAGTCTTTTATTTTATTCGCTCTTTAGATGATACATCTGCCGAAGCAAGTCGTTTTTATATTATGGTTTTGGGACTTTTACAAGATATTTCTCAATCTATTAGTTATATTTCTAAATCAAGCTATAAACATGTAAATAATAACCATAAAAATTTAAAGAAAAGTCAAATTTCTGAACTTAAAAATATCGATTCGGAATTAGACAAAATGCTAACTCAAATTGAGACTGCCTTTGACACAAATAGTTTTGATAAATTAGGTGAAATTATTGCTGAGAAACAAGTGTTATTTAAACATGTTTCGGAATCTATCGAAAAACAAGTTACTCGAATTAGAAATGACAAAACAGAATCTAGTCCTAAAAACACTACGTTGTTCTTTGGTATTTTACTCGAAACAAAAGATTTAATTGGTGCAATTACAAGTCTTTTAGAATTGTATCAAGAGTTTGATTTAAATATTAAAAAAGCAGTATTCGAAGATAAAGAAGAGCTTTAAATACTTAAATCAAAAAAAAATCCACTATTAAATTAGTGGATTTTTTTTGTTAATAATATTAACCTGAGTTCGACCTAATATTTGATTTTCAGAATCCCAAGAAAAGGTGA
>CAZOQL010000090.1:0-10404 GCA_964582005.1 uncultured Flavobacteriaceae bacterium
GCGTAATAACCTTCGGCAACCATATTCATTTCCATCATGGCAGATTTTACCGTATAGCCTTTGCCTATCATATTACCAAACATTCTATTTCTACTAAAAACAGAATAGCCTGTTACTAATAAATCACCCAAATAAGCCGAGTTATTAATATTTCGTTTTATTTTATGTTCCATCTTAATAAAACGTTTCATTTCTCTAATGGCATTACTCATTAAAACGGCTTGAAAATTATCACCATATCCTAAACCATGTGCAATTCCTGCTGCAATAGCATAAATATTTTTTAACATTGCTGCGTATTCGGTACCAATAACATCATCCGATAATTTTGTTTTAATATATCTACTCGATAAAGAGTTTGCTATAATTGCAGCTTTCTTTTCATCTTGGCTAGCAATGGTTAAATAAGAGAGACGTTCCATGGCTACTTCTTCGGCATGACAAGGACCAGTTATTACGCCAATATCGTTAAACGGAATAGCTAGATGTTTTACAAAATGTTCGCCTACCAATAAACCAGTTTCGGGTACAATGCCTTTAATGGCGGAAAAAATAACTTTTCCTTTTAAGGAAACTGTAATTTTATCTAATTCGCCTTTTACAAATGCCGATGGAATCGCAAAAATTAAATAATCGGCATAGTCAATCAATTCGTCTATATGATTACTTAGCTTTAATTGTTTTGGATTAAATTTTGCCGAACTTATATATGTTGGATTGTGTCCATTACGTTTTATATGCTCCAAGGCGTAATTACTTCGCATGTACCAACCAACTTCTTCTGAATTTTCACATAGCATTTTAACAATAGCAGTTGCCCAAGAACCACCACCAAAAACTGCTATTTTATATTTTTTTTGCATATTAATGATTATTCTTTAACAACAAATTGAACCGTCTCTAAACCAGTTTGTTTTAACAATACTTCATAGGCTGTTTCAATTTTTTCAATAGAATTTTTATCAAAATGTCTAATCGTTAACAGGCTTAAATTCTCATCATACTTTACCTTATATTTTAATTGCAATGCATCTAAAAATGTATTAAAATTACCATACTTATCTTCTAAACAAACCGTAAAGCTAATTGCCGTATTTTGTACTAAACTCATTTTTAATTTATTACTATGTAAAAGTTCAAATATTTCACTAATATTATCTTCCATAATAAAAGAAAAGTCTTTGGTAGAAATAGAAACTAATAACTGATTTTTTTTAAGTATAAAGCAAGGTGCAACCGGCTTTAAGTCAACTCCTTTGGTAATAGAAGTGCCATCTTTAGTAGGATGCATAAATGATTTTACATAAAGTGGAATTTCCTTCTCTTTTAGAGGTTTTAAGGTTTTAGGATGAATAACGGTTGCGCCATAAAATGCCATCTCAAGAGCTTCTCTATACGAAATTTGTGACAACAACTCGGTATCTTCAAAAAGTTTAGGGTCACCAGTTAGAACACCTTCAACATCTTTAAAAATAGTAACGCTTTCGGCATCTAAACAATACCCAAAAATAGCAGCAGTAAAATCAGAACCTTCTCTACCCAAAGTTGTTGTATTACCTTGCTCATTACTTCCCAAAAAACCTTGAGTTATTAATAATGTTGGTGTGTCATCTAAGGTTTTTATTCTTAATTCGGTAGTTGCCCAATCTACTTTTGCGCCTCTATAATTAGAATCTGTTCTAATATATTCACAAACATCTAACCAAATATTACTTTGGTTATTTATATTTAAGTATTCACTTATTATTCTCGATGATATTTGTTCTGCCGTAGAAACAATATTATCATAAACTAAGTTATAATCTGTACTATCATTTTTATTCAAAAAAGTTTTTAACTCCATAAAAATCAAAAAAACTTCTTTAAAAATTAGAGAAGCTCTATTTTCAAATAAGTCGTTTAGTAAGTTGGTATGGAAATTTTGTGCTAAATCTACTTTTTGATTTAAAACCGATTTATCGTAAAAATAAGCATTAACAATTTCTTCAAATGCATTGGTCATTTTACCCATTGCCGAAACAACCATAATAGTACTTTCGGTATCTATTTGTTGCAATACATTAAGTACATTTTTAATACTACTTGCATCTTGTATAGATGTTCCTCCAAATTTAATTACTTTCATTTCTCCTCTTTTATGTTCGTATTATAATTATGATAAATAAGCGTGTAAATTATTCTCATCCATTTGTACAATTTGCCAATCATCAAAAACTTTAGCTCCAGATTTTTGATAAAAATCAATGGCATTGGTGTTCCAATTTAAAACTACCCATTCTACCCGTTTTACCTTTTCCTGCTTTGCATATTCTAAAAATTTAATATACAATGCTTTTCCTATTCCCAATCCTCTTTTATTTTCTTTTACAATTAAATCTTCTAAATGTAATGTGGTTCCTTTCCAAGTTGAAAATCTTGGGTAAAATAACGCTATTCCAACAATGTCAGCATCCATTTCAGCTACATATATTTTAAAGCTTGGTGCGTCAGAAAAACCATTTTCAATTAAGTCATCAACTATAATTAAAACAGCTTCTGGTTCTTTTTCAAACTGGGCTAATTCTTTTATTAATTCTAGAACGGCAGGCATATCGTTAATATTACCATTTCTTATTTGAAAACTCATCGAATTATTTCTTTTAGTTTAACAAAAATAACGATATTTGTAAGATAAAACAACATCCTTCTATGAAAAAATTAAGTACACTTGGAGAATTTATAATTAATAATCAAAAAGACTTTAAAGGTTCTACTGGTGAGTTGTCAAGACTCATAAACGCAATAAGGTTAGCTGCTAAGGTAGTAAATCACGAAGTAAACAAAGCTGGTTTGGTTGATATTTTAGGGGCAGCAGGCGAAACGAATATTCAAGGAGAAGAGCAACAAAAATTAGATGTTTATGCCAATGATATTTTTATGCAAACCCTTACAAATAGAGAGATTGTTTGCGGTATTGCTAGTGAAGAAGAAGATGAATTTGTAATTATTAAAGGTAATGGAAATCACGAGACTAAGTATGTTGTTTTAATGGATCCTTTGGATGGCTCTTCTAATGTAGATGTTAACGTATCGGTAGGTACTATTTTTTCAATTTATGAAAGAGTTACCCCAAAAGGAAAACCTGTAACTCAAGATGATTTTTTACAAAAAGGAAATAAGCAGGTTGCTGCTGGTTATGTAGTTTATGGTACATCAACAATGCTTGTTTATACAACTGGTAAAGGTGTGAATGGTTTTACTTTAAACCCAGCAATTGGTACATTTTACCTTTCACATCCTAATATGAAATACCCTGAAAAAGGCGATATTTATTCTATAAACGAAGCTGGCTATGTTCATTTTCCACAAGGCGTAAAAGATTATCTTAAATTCATACAAGAACAAGTAGAAAAAGGCAGAAAATACACTTCTAGATATATTGGCTCCTTAGTGTCTGATTTTCATAGAAACATGATAAAAGGCGGTATTTATATTTATCCTACAAGTACTAAAAATCCAAAAGGAAAATTACGTTTATTATACGAATGTAATCCTATGGCTTTTCTTGCCGAACAAGCAAATGGTAAAGCGTCTGATGGTTACAAAAGGATCTTAGATATTAAACCAACAGAGCTTCATCAAAGAGTGCCTTTTTTCTGTGGAAGTAAAAGTATGCTCGCAAAAGTAGAAGGATTTATGGCAGTATACCCAGAAGATGCAAAGTATTAATCTAAAATAACCAATGCAATAAAACGAACACATTATGAATAAAAAAGTTGTTTTCCCTGGTTCTTTTGACCCTTTAACTTTAGGGCATGTGGATATTATTAATAGAGCGTTACCTCTATTTGATGAAATAATTATTGCAATTGGCACCAATTCTGCAAAAAAATATATGTATTCTTTATCGGAAAGAATTTCATTTATAAAAAACACCTATAAAAATAATACGAAAATTACGGTAACATCGTATACGGGTTTAACGATAGATTTTTGTAAAAAGCAACAAATTGATTTTATTTTAAGAGGTTTGAGAAACCCAGCAGATTTTGAGTTTGAAAAAGCAATTGCGCATACCAATAGAAAATTAGCGAAAATGGAAACTATTTTTTTACTAACTAGTGCGAATACTTCTTATATTAGTTCTAGTATAGTGAGAGAAATATTAAGACATAATGGTGATGTTTCATCTTTAGTGCCAAAAGCGGTAACTTTACCTAAATTATAAGTAGCAATTTTATACATTTAGGCACGAAAATTGTACTTTTACCACTTTGCTACAAAGGAAATCTTAAAATGGATTGATTATAAAAAAAATAGGTAAAATATTAAAATGGCTTTTTATAGTTTTTCTACTATTACTTCTTTTATTAGTAATTGTACTTAAAACGCCTTCTATCCAAAGTAATTTAGCCCAAAGAGCAACTAAGTTTTTAAGTAATAAATACCAAACAAGTATTGAAATTGACAAAATTGATTTATCCAATTTTCCTGATATTTCATTGAAAGGCATCGTAATAAAAGACCATCATAATTACCCATTTATTAAAGTAAAAACGCTTAAATCCTCCTTACTTAACTGGAAGAATATAATAAATAACAAGCTGGAAATAAACACTATAGATATTAACGAAATTCATTTTGTTCTAAAAACATACCTAGGTGAAAAAAATCAAAATATTGTAATTCTTACCGATAAATTTAAAACGAAAAATAAAAAAAATTCCCCTGAAAAAGATTTTCTACTAACAGCAAATAAAATAAATTTAACAAATTCGAGCTTTGATTATTACAATGAAAATAGTCAAAAAAAACCTATTGTATTTTATAAAAAAATACATAGTAATATCCATAATTTTAAAATATTAGGTTCTAATATTTTTGCGGAAATTAAAAACACAAGTTTGGTAGATAATTATAAAATTAAGGTCACTAATTTAAATACCTATTTCACCTATACCAATAAACAAATGTTGTTCAAAAAAACAACTATTGCTACAAAATATTCTTATATAGAAACTGATATCGCGTTTAATTATAGCCGAAAAGATTTATCTGACTTTAATAATAAAGTTGAAATTGAATCGTCTATTACCAAAGCTAATGTCTCCTTAAATGATTTACATCTATTCTATAACGAACTAGGTAAGACCGATAAAATTAATTTCACAACCAATTTTAAAGGTACTTTAAATAACTTTAAACTACAGAACCTTAAACTAACTTCACAAGAAAATGCTGTTGTACATGGTGACTTACATTTTAAAAATGCTGTTAACCAAGAAAAAGGTTTTTCAGTCAATGCAAATTTAGATAATTTAACCTCTGATTATTCGCAACTAAAAAGGTTGTTACCAAACCTTTTAGGAAAAACATTACCATCTTCATTTGCTCTATTAGGGAGATTTACTTTAAAAGGAAAATCCTATATAACCACTAAAAGTGTAGACGCACAATTAGCAATTAATTCCGATTTAGGTCAATCAATTTCAGATCTAAAAATCACCAATATTACCGATATTGATAATGCAAAATACAAAGGTAAAATAGAATTAATTGATTTTAATTTAGGCGCTATAATTAAAGATAGTTTAGTTAGTAAACTTTCTATGATTGCCGATATTGACGGAAAAGGGTTTATTAAAGAAACACTAAACACGAGTATTATTGGACATATTTCAAAACACCAATATAAAGGATACACGTATTCTAATATTGATATAAATGGTGTTTTTAAACAGCAACATTTCAATGGAGATATGACCGTTAACGATGCCAATATTAAAATGACATTTAAAGGTTTGGCCGACTTGTCAAAAACAACCAATTCTTTTAAATTTAAAGTAAATGTTGCATATGCTAATTTTAACAAACTAAACCTTTTTAAACGAGATAGTATTTCCGTTTTAAAAGGAAAAATAGACATTGATTTAAAAGGGAATACTATTGATAATATGATTGGCAAGGTTAACTTTAAAGATGCTTCGTATGTTAATCAAAACAATCTCTATAAATTTACAAATTTTGATATATCTTCTGCTTTCAAAGATAGTATTAGAACTTTAAAAGTTAATTCTAAAGATATAATAAATGGGAAAATAGTTGGTAAATTTAAATTTGCACAATTACCATTGTTGGCTAAAAATTCTTTAGGTAGTATTTATTCTCATTACAAACCTGATAGTGTTAGTTCTGGGCAGTTTTTAAGTTTTAATTTTAAAATTCATGATAAAATTATTGGTGTTTTTTTTCCTGAAATATCCTTAGATAATAAAACATTTATAAGAGGTAAAATTAATTCGGACAAAGAAAAATTCGAACTTACTTTTAGATCGCCAAAAGTGAAAGCATACGGTAATTTGATAGAAAAAATTCATTTGCAAATTGATAACAAAAATCCGCTTTTTAATACCTTATTAAGTATTGATAAATTAGATTCTAAAAAGTATAAAATAGCCGATTTAAACTTGGTAAATGTAACAATTAATGACACCTTATTTTTGAGAACCGATTTTGTAGGTGGAGAAAAATTAACCGAAAAATATAATTTAAGTTTATATCATACTATCAATACAGAAAATAAATCGGTTGTCGGTTTTAAAAAATCAGATATTATATTTAAAAACCAAAAATGGCTTATAAATCCAACTAATAATAAAGAGAGTAAAGTTGTTTTTGATGAAAATTTTAAAAATTTTAATTTCAAAAAATTAAATATCATTTCTAATAAGCAAGAATTCGTATTTGAAGGTTTTATTAAAGATAAACGAAATAAAGATTTAAAATTACACTTTAACAATATTATTTTAGATAAAATAACACCTAGAATTGATAGTATTTCTTTAAACGGAATTGTTAATGGTAATATAAACTACAAACAAATTAATGGTAAAACGATACCAAAATTAAATCTTATTATAAATAATTTTGTAGTTAATGATATAAAACAAGGTGATTTATCCATACAAGCATCCGCAGATAACACCTTTAAAAAGTATTCTTTTTCGTCAAATCTTATTCAAAATAATATAAAAAAATTAAGTGCAATTGGTGCTATTAATCTAACACCAAAAGAACCAATTATTGATGCATCAATCCAATTAAATAATTTAAATTTAAAAGCTTTAAGCCCTCTTGGCGGCAATACAATTACTAACATTAGAGCTTTAGTTAAAGGAGAAATAGAGCTTACAGGAGCATTAAAAAACCCTGACATGAAAGGTGATTTATTTGTGCGTGAAGCAGGTTTAACTTTTCCTTATCTAAATACAGATTATAAAATAAAAGGAAATCAAAAAATTAGTTTACACAACCAAACTTTTGAATTAAATCAAACCACTTTAATAGATACCGAAAAACAAACCGAAGGTTTACTTACTGGTAGTATTTCACATACAAATTTTAAAGAGTGGTTTTTAAATCTAAAAATAAATACAGATAATTTATTAGTCCTAAATACCAAAGAAAATGAAGATACACCATATTATGGTACAGGATTCATAAATGGTAGTGGTACCATTATAGGGCTTACTAACGGATTAATTATCGATGTCATTGCAACTACTAATCCTGGCACTGAATTTATTGTACCGCTAAGTGATATTAATACTATTGAAGAAAATAAATTAATTAATTTTGTTAACAACAACAACTCTCAAAAAGATAATGGCAGACCAGATGAAATTATTTTTAATAAAAAAGGAGTAACGCTAATTTTTGATTTAACAGTTACACCAGATGCTTTGACTCAAATTGTAATCGACAAAGCTACTGGTAGTGTATTAAGAGGTCGAGGCGATGCTTATCTAGCCATTGAAATTAATACAAATGGGAAATTTGAAATGTTCGGAACATACGTTGTAGATAATGGCGTTTACGAACTAAAAAACATTGTTAACAAAACATTTAAAGTAAAACAAGGTGGAAAAATATTTTGGAACGGAAGTCCTTTTGATGCTTATTTAAATATTGTAGCTATAAATAAAGTAAGAGCAAATCCATCCGTTTTATTAGAGAACATACAAAGTACGAGAGATATTGATATTAATTTAATAACCAATATAACAGGTAATTTATATGAACCACAAATGAAATTCGATATAAAAATGCCTAAAGCCAGTTCATTAGTTCAATCCGAATTAGCATATAAAATAAATGATGAAAATAAAAAAATGACTCAATTTTTCTCATTATTAAGTTTAGGAACTTTTGCCAATGTAGAAGAATTTGACTTTGCAAATAGCGGAAATTCCCTATTGCTAGGGACACTATCCGAAAGAATTTCAAGCGTAATTTCTAATTTTTTACGAGACGATGATGATTTAATTCAAGTTGGTGTGAATTTAGAAATTGGAGATAGAAATAGATTAAATAATAATTTAAGGAATGATGATCAAGTTGATATTACTTTTAAAACAAAGATTTATAAAAAAATAATATTAAATGGAGTTGTTGGTGTACCAATTGGTGCAAATACACAATCTAGTTTAATAGGTGAGTTTGAAGTAGAATTACCATTAAATAAAAAAGAAAATTTTAGAGCAAAAGCTTATAGTAAACAAAATGAAGTGCAATTTGATATCTTAGATAGTGAAGGTTATACGCAAGGTATTGGTTTATCATACCAATTCAATTGGAATAATGGAAGTGAGTTTTTAGAAAAAATTGGTTTAAAAAAATCAAAAGAGAAAAGAGAAAAAAAACGTTTAAAAAAACTTTCATTAAAAAAAAGAAGAGATAGTCTTAAAAAACTAAAAAAAGAAGCTCTGATTAATTTTATAGATTAACAATAAACTTGAACATTACTTTGATTTTTTTCTAGGATGATATTTTTCCATAACCCCTTTTAAATACGTTTTATCTACATGCATATAAATTTCTGTAGTTGTTATACTTTCATGACCTAACATTTGTTGAATTGCTCTTAAATCAGCTCCGTTTTCTAATAAATGTGTCGCGAAAGAATGCCTAAATGTGTGCGGTGAAATACTTTTTTCAATACCAGATTGAATGGTTAATTTTTTAATAATTAAAAACACCATATTCCTAGTTAATTGTTTGCCTCTTCGATTTAAAAAAACGGTATCTTCAAAACTTTTTTGAGTCTTTTGATGCTTTCTAATTTGATTAATATATAAGTTTATAATTCGCATCGTATTTATATTAATTGGCACAAAACGTTGTTTATCTCCCTTTCCTATAACTCTTATGAATCCCTCATCAAAAAATAGATCAGATAATTGTAAGGTGATTAGCTCTGTTACTCGCAAACCACAACTATATAAAGTTTCCAAAATAGCTCTATTTCGTTCTCCTTGTGGATGAGATAAATCAATTTGAGCAATTAATAAATCAATTTCAGCTATAGATATTGTATCTGGCAACTTTCTACCAATTCTTGGAGACTCAAGTAAATCGGTTGGATTAGTTTTTCGGTAATCTTCAAATATTAAATAATTAAAAAAACTACGTAAACCTGATATTAATCTCGCTAAAGACCTCGAGTTTAAATTTTCAGAAACGCTATAAATAAATTGTTGAAGTATAGTGTCTTCAATTAATAATGGAGATATTATTATTTCATTAGATTTTAAATAATCAATTAATTTTTGTACATCTCTTGAATAATTTTCGATAGAGTTTTTAGAAAGCCCTCTTTCAATTTGTAAAAATAAAGCATAATCAGCAAGTGTAATTTCCCAATTCATAATTTAAAAATAAAAAATAAAAATTTATTATACAATAATATAATAATATAATATTATTTTTGCAGAAACTCTTAAAATAATTCACATGAAAAATATTATTTTTTTAATTATACTAATTTCAAGTTATCATATAAACGCACAAACTTACTTCGGCTTTAAAGTTGGAGCAAATGCAACTAATTTTTATGGCGATATTGAAAATAATAACATAAAACTTTCATTTCATGCAGGTGTAGTTGCCGAAATCCAATTATCAGATGCCTTTTCAGTTCAACCTGAGCTTTTATTTTCAGCTCAAGGTTATCAAAATAAAGAGGATAAATATTTAAAATATCATTATAATTATTTAAACCTACCCATTATGGTAAAATATTTTATCAATAACAATATTACTCTTGATTTTGGACCACAAATAGGCTATCTATTAAGTGCAGAGACAAGCGATGGTTTATATATTTTTGAAAATATAAAAGAAAACTCAAACTCTTTTGATTATGGTATAAATTTAGGAGCTAGTTATGAATTTGATGATGGTTTAAATATAAATGTTAGATATAATTATAGTTTATCAAATATTAATAAAGGCAATGATATTAAAGTAAATAATGCTGTTATTCAAATATCTTTAGGCTATAAATTTTATTAATTTCGGCTAAGCTCTAGTTATCACAGCGTTTTGTTTAAATAATTCAAATAGTTGATATGCTTGGTCAGATAA
>CAZOQL010000091.1:0-10351 GCA_964582005.1 uncultured Flavobacteriaceae bacterium
CAAAAAATTAGAAAATTATGATTCCAGAATTATTTACGGAAGAAATTAAATTAGCAGATGGTAGAATTATTACCATTGAAACAGGACGATTAGCAAAACAAGCGCACGGTTCTGTAGTAGTAAGACAAGGAAAAACAATGTTGCTAGCAACAGTTGTTTCCGCTTACGAAGCAAAAGAAGGTATGAACTTCTTACCATTAACGGTAGATTATAGAGAAAAATTCGCTGCTGCTGGTCGTTATCCAGGCGGTTTCTTTAAAAGAGAAGCAAGACCAAGTACCGAAGAAATATTAGTAATGCGATTGATTGATAGGGTTTTAAGACCTTTATTTCCAAAAGATTACCATGCAGAAACTCAAGTAATGATTCAGCTAATGTCAGCAGATGAAGATGTAATGCCAGATTCTCTTGCAGGATTAGCAGCATCGGCTTGTATCGCCTTAACAGACATTCCTTTTGAATATCCTATTTCTGAAGTACGTGTTGCACGTATTGATGGAGAATTTGTAATCAATCCATCTAGAGCTAATTTAGAAAGAGCGGATATGGATATGATGGTTGGTGCTTCGGCAGAATCAGTAATGATGGTAGAAGGTGAATTTGACGAATGTTCTGAAGCAGAAATGGCTGATGCTATCAAGTTTGCGCACGAAGCAATTAAGGTACAATGTGCTGCTCAAGTAAGCTTAGCTAAAAAAGCAGGTAGAGTTCTAGAAACTCGTGAGTATAATATGGCAGCTACTTGTGAAGACACTGCAAAAAAAGTAAATGATTTTGCTTACGATAAATGTTACGCTGTTGCAAAATTAGGAACATCTAAAAAAGAAAGAAGTTTAAAATTCTCTGAAATTAAAGACGAAACAAAAGCGTTGTTTACCGAAGAAGAATTAGAAGAAAAAGGAAAATTAGTTTCTAAGTACTTCAATAAATCACAAAAAGAAGCAATTCGTAACCTTACTATGGACGAAGGAATTCGTTTAGATGGAAGAAAAACAACCGAAATTAGAGATATTTGGTGTGAAGTAGACTACTTACCATCAACACACGGCTCTGCATTATTTACACGTGGTGAAACACAGGCACTAGCAACCGTTACTTTAGGTGGATCTAGAGATGCAAATAAAATTGACTTACCTACTTTTGAAGGTGAAGAAAAATTCTATTTACATTATAATTTCCCACCATTTTGTACTGGTGAAGCAAGACCATTACGTGGAACATCTCGTAGAGAAGTTGGTCACGGAAATTTAGCACAACGCGCTTTAAAAGGTATGATTTCTGAAGATTGCCCTTATACTGTAAGAGTTGTATCTGAAGTGTTAGAATCTAACGGATCATCTTCAATGGCAACAGTTTGTGCAGGAACAATGGCATTAATGGATGCAGGTGTTGAATTAAAAAAACCAGTATCTGGAATTGCAATGGGTTTAATTACCGATGTTGAGTCTGGTAAATATGCTGTTCTATCGGATATTTTAGGAGATGAAGATCACTTAGGTGATATGGATTTTAAAGTAACAGGAACTGCAGATGGAATTACGGCTTGTCAAATGGATATTAAAGTAAAAGGTCTTTCTTATGAAATATTAGAAAAAGCTTTAGAACAAGCTCGTGACGGAAGATTACATATTTTAGAAAAACTAACCGATACCATTTCATCTGTAAACGAAACCGTTAAAGATCACGCTCCAAAAATGGTTACTGTAATTGTAGCAAACGAATTTATTGGTGCAATTATTGGTCCTGGTGGAAAAGTAATTCAGCAAATGCAAAAAGATACCGATACTGTTATTGCTATTACTGAGGATGAAGATGAAAATGGTGTTGTAGAAATTCAAGGTACAAACCAAGAAAAAATTGATAAAGTAATTGCAATGATTGAGTCTATTACTTTTAAACCAGAATTAAATGCTACCTATAAGGTTAAGGTAATTAAGATTTTGGATTTTGGACCTGTAGTTGAATATTTAGACGCTCCTGGAAATGAAGTCTTAGTTCACATATCTGAATTAGCTTGGGAAAGAACTGAAAAAGTAAGCGATGTCGTAAATATGGGTGATGAATTCGAAATTAAATACTTCGGTAAAGATCCTAGAACTAGAAAAGACAAAGTGTCTCGTAAAGCTTTACTAGACAAACCAGAAGGTTATGTAGAAAGAGCACCAAGACCACCGAGAGATAATAATCGTGGTAGAGATAGAAAACCTCGTAGAGATTAATTCTATACAATAAATAACATTGTTAAAAACCCTAAACTTTTGTTTAGGGTTTTTTATTTGTTTGATATAAAACTATTTATGTTTATTAATCTAAACAATAGCTTTGTTTTTTTAACAACAAAAAACTCTTATCAAGGGGAAAATAAGAGCTTTTCTAAATCTCTAAAAATGAAGAAATTATTTCTCTTTTTCAAAGAATATTTGTCAAAAATAACGAAAGATAAAAACATTGATTTGTAAAAAATGCAAAATATTAATTATTTTTTTGTATTTTTCAAAAATGAAAGACATTGATATACAGTTAATAAAGCTTCTTAGGGAAAAATGTAATAAAAATATTTCCTTTATAGATGAGATAGCTATTGCCCTAGAAATTAATTATGACGCTGCTTATAGAAGAGTTAATGGAAAAACTTCTATCTCTTTAAAAGATGCAATAAAACTTTCTAAATATTTTGATGTTTCTTTAAATAAACTTTATGCAACTGGAAAAAGTAATGAAATACTCATTACAAAAACCAAAGAAATTACCAATGCATTAGATCTAGAAAATTATTTTAATAAATTAACTAAAGACCTTTCTTTATTAAATAATGAAAAAAGTAGTATTTTTTATAGCGCTAAAGATTTACCCATTTTTTATGTACTACAAGATGATTTATTATCCAGATTTAAAATCTTTGTATGGTTATATATCTTAGATAAAAATGTTAGTAGAAAAAATGTTGCTTTTGAAAATTTTAATTTTCCAATATCTCTTTTAAATGCAGCAAAAAGAACAGGAGAAGCGTATAATAACGTGGAAATTACAGAACTTTGGAATTACGGAACCATAAATAGCATTATACACCAAGTAACCTATTTTTTTGAAACTCATTTACTTTCTTATAAGTCTGTACAAATAATATGTGAAGATTTAAAAAAAATTATTAAAGAAATTGAAGAATCCGCTTATTTAGGTAAACGGTTTAATAAAACAGAAACTAAATTTAAATTATACCATAATGAATTATTAATTTTAAATAATAACCTAATTTTATATCATAAAAATAAAAAAACACTCATTTCACCATATTCCTTATTGCGTTATTATAAAATTGAAGATCAGACTACCTGCAATGCTGTAGATGAATTTTTTCAAGAACAATTATTAATTTCAAAATTGTTATCTAAAACTGGTTTAAAAGAAAGAGTTTTGTTTTTTAAACCTATTTATGCCCAAATTGATAATTTTTTAAAAAAAATGGAGTTATTTAAACATTTTCCGCTTCGTTAATTTTAATAATTATCTTTTTTTGTAACATTATTTCTACATCTTGCGTATAATAGTTAGATAACTTAAAATAACACCAATTAATATGAGACAACTTAAAATTACAAAACAGGTAACTAATCGTGAAACCGCATCTTTAGATAAGTATTTACAAGAAATTGGCAAAGTAGATTTAATTACTGCGGATATTGAGGTAGAATTAGCACAGCGAATAAAAGCTGGTGATGAACGTGCCTTAGATAAATTAGTAAAAGCTAACTTGCGTTTTGTTGTTTCGGTCTCTAAACAATACCAAAATCAAGGGTTAACATTGCCTGATTTAATTAATGAAGGTAATCTGGGTTTAATTAAAGCAGCAAAACGTTTTGATGAAACGCGTGGTTTTAAATTTATCTCTTATGCTGTTTGGTGGATTCGTCAATCTATTTTACAAGCATTAGCAGAGCAATCAAGAATTGTAAGATTGCCGTTGAATAAAATTGGGTCTATCAATAAAATTAATAAAACATTTGCACGTCTAGAGCAAGATAACGAAAGACCGCCATCTGCCGAAGAAATTGCAAAAGAATTAGATATGACTATAAATGACGTAAAAGAATCTATGAAAAATTCTGGTCGTCACGTATCTATGGATGCACCCTTAATTGAAGGAGAAGATTCTAATTTATACGATGTTTTACGTTCTGGTGAATCGCCAATACCAGATATGAACTTATTACACGAATCGTTAAAAATTGAAATTTTACGTGCTTTAGATACATTAACTCCTAGAGAAGCGGATGTTGTTTCTTTATATTTTGGTTTAGGTGAAGCACATCCAATGACTTTAGAAGAAATTGGAGAAACTTTTGAATTAACTCGCGAAAGAGTTCGTCAAATTAAAGAAAAAGCAATTAGAAGATTAAAACACACTTCAAGATCTAAAATATTAAAAACATATTTAGGTTAATAAGTAACTTATAAAAATTAAAACTCGCACATTGTTGCGGGTTTTTTTTGTGCTATTTTTGAAAAAAAATTAAAACCAAATGAAACATCTAATTGCACCTTCTATCTTAGCAGCCGACTTTGCAAATCTACAAACCGATATAGAAATGATAAATACCAGTGAAGCCGATTGGTTTCATATTGATGTAATGGATGGTATTTTTGTACCAAACATTTCTTTTGGCATGCCAGTTATTTCTGCAATAAATAAACACGCAAAAAAAACATTAGATGTTCATTTAATGATTGTTAACCCAGATCAATTCATTCATACATTTAAAAAAATTGGAGCAGGTATCTTAACGGTTCATTACGAAGCTTGCCCGCATTTACATAGAACAATACAAGCCATAAAATCCGAAGGAATGCAAGCTGGGGTTTCATTAAATCCTCACACACCAATCGCTGTTTTAGAAGATGTAATTCAAGATGTTGATGTGGTTTTATTAATGAGTGTCAACCCTGGTTTTGGTGGACAATCATTTATTGAAAACACTTATAAAAAGGTAGTTCAATTAAAACATTTAATCGAACAAAGTAATTCTAAAGCAATCATTGAAATTGATGGTGGCGTAAATTTAGAAACTGGCGCAAAATTATTAGCCGCTGGCGCAGATGTTTTAGTTGCTGGTAGCTTTGTTTTTAAAAGCGATAATCCCATAGAAACTATAGCAAAATTAAAAGCATTATAAATTTTTAAGAATTTCTTTATCCTTTTTGGTCAGACCTTTTACAACCAAATCATATGAATGATCAACCAATTCTAAAAAAAATTTAGTGTCAAAATCTACATTAGGTTGTATTGTATTCCAATGTTTTTTACTCATATGATATCCTGGTAAAATTGTGTTTTCGTGTTCTTCTCGTAAAACAATAGCTCTTTCAGGGTCGCATTTTAAATTTACTTTAAATTCATTCCAATTAAGTGAAGTTAGCGCAAACATTTTATGCATTACTTTAAAAACAAGCACAACCTCATCAAAAGGAAAATGTTCGGTAACCCCTTTTTTTTGAAGACAGTAATCTCTAAATTGTTCTATATTCATAATATCATTTGTTTCAAAAATACTATTTTTACCAATATTAATACATTAATTATGAAAATAGAAGCTAATACTATTTCAGAATACATGAAAAATGTAATAGATGAGCGTAAACCTTATCTAAATAAACTACGTAAAACAATTTTAGAAAACATACCCAAAGGTTTTGAAGAGTGTTTTCATTATAAAATGATTGGTTATGTTGTGCCATTAGCTACATATCCTAATGGTTATCATTGTAAGCCCGATACGCCATTACCATTTGTAAACCTTGCTTCGCAAAAGAATTTTATTGCTTTATACCATATGGGAATTTATGCAAACCCAAAAATTCATGATTGGTTTGTAAAAGAATACCCTAAACATTGTAAATACAAATTAGATATGGGAAAATCATGTATTCGATTTAAAAAAATGGAAGATATTCCGTATGAATTGATAGCGGAACTAATACAAAGATATTCAGTGAAAAAGTGGATTAACACTTATGAAACTGCCTTAAAAAAATAACGATGAAAATAACTATAATAGGAACTGGAAATTTAGGAAAATCAATTGCCAATGGCTTGTTAGATGCTAAAGTTATAAAAGCGACTAATTTAACCCTAACAAAGCGTAATTATAAAGCTTTAGAAAGTTATAAAAAAAAGGGCGTAAAAATTACCAATAATAATAAAGAAGCCATTAAAAATGCTGATATTATATGGCTTTGCGTACAGCCACATAAATTAAACGATGTTTTAGATGATATTACTTCTCAATTAAATAAGCAACTTATTATTTCTACCATTACTGGAGTTACTTTACAAGATTTTTCTACTAAAATCCCTCTTTCGATTACGTTATTTAGAGCCATGCCAAATACGGCAATTGCTATTAGAGAATCGATGACTTGTATTTCGACAAATAACGCATCCGATAAGGATAAAAAAATTGTGAAAGATATCTTTTCTCACTTAGGAGAGTCGCTTTTTATTGAGGATGAATTAATGGGTTCGGCAACTGTTTTGGCTGCTAGTGGAATCGCTTTTGCTTTACGATACATACGAGCAGCAATGCAGGCCGGAATCGAAATTGGTTTTGAAAGTGAGGAAGCGCAAAAAATAGCAGCACAAACCATAAAAGGAGCAACTTCCTTAGTTTTGAAAAATAATAACCATCCTGAAAGTGAAATTGATAAAGTAACAACGCCTTTAGGTATCACTATTACTGGGCTTAATAAAATGGAGCAAGAAGGTTTTAGTTCGGCTTTAATTCACGGAATTCAGGCTAGTTACCAAAAAATCAAAAGTGTTACTAAAAAATAATGTATCCTAACAAAGAAAATAGCGCTCCTTTATATGGTTTAATTCTTATTGGAGGAAAAAGCACAAGAAACATATCTATTTGACATCTTAAAAACGGTTCTTGCAGCAGAAACTATTTATTACTCAGTGAGCGATGTCAAACAAGCTGCTAAAAAAAATGTATTACCGATAAATTAGTTGGTTTAGACCCTTTTGGAGGTGTTTATTCTGCGTTTATGCAACAAGAAAATACGGCTTGGTTAACTACTTGCGACCGATTTGCCTTTTGTAGATGAAAACCTAATAAAATTACTGATTAATAATAGATATTTAGATAAAATAGCAACTACTTTTAGGGGTGAAAATAAAAAATATCCAGAACCTTTAATTACTATTTGGGAACCAAAATCTTTTCCAATATTAAAACATGCATTATTTATTAAAGAATTTTCTTTAATTAAAATACTAAACGAAAATGATGTTAAAATAATAGAAATTGAGGATAGATTAACTCAAAATATAAATACATTGGATGTCTAGGTTCTAGTTTAAATTTGGTATTATTTTATTTATATTGCTGATAATCAACGCTGTACTTGTCAGTTCGAGCGGAGTCGAGAACTAATTATTATTTAAAACCATTTTCGACTACGTTCAAATTGACCATTATTTAATAATATCAACCCAATTTTAAACTAGAGCCGATGCCTATCATAAAACAATTAAGGATAGAGTTTTAAAAATGTAGTTTAATAGTAAATAGTTTGCGTAAAATTTAGTTAATAATCTAGTTTTTTTCGATTGGTTTTTTTAAGTGCATGTCTGGCTTTTTTTTCCAATCGCTTTCTATGTACTTTTTTTGATGGTTTGGTTATTTTTCGTGATTTTTTAATTTTTAAACCATTATTTAGTAATGTTAAAAATTTAGCGATTACGAGTGCTTTGTTTTTATGTTGACTTCGGCTTTCGGAACAAGTAAGAATCAACTCGTTTTCTTTGGTAAGTTTTTTTGCTAAGTTCTTAAAAAGCAATTCTTTTTCGTCTACCAATAAGGATGTTGATTTCTCTAAATTAAAACGCAAGACAATTTTAGAAGACACTTTGTTTACATGTTGTCCTCCAGAACCACCACTTCTAGTTGCAGTAAAATTAAGTTCTTTTAGTAAGGTTTCTTTATTCAATGGAACTGCGTTAATTATAACATATTTATACTGTCGCTATGCGACATAAAATGCATATCTAAATCTTCTAAATTATCCGAAAAAGAATCTAGATTATCTTTTAACGCTAATATTTTATCAATCGCTTTTACTGCTTTTTTAAAACGGACTTCTTTAGTACCTTTTAATACAATATAGTTTTTATTATGTGTTTTTAAAGCGTTTTCAAACGCCGTAAACATATCTAAACGTTGTTCTGGTCTATCGCGTAAATCATCGGCTTCCCAAGGCGTATCAATATAGGTTAATAAATACAAATCGTATTGGTTTTCTTTGGCTGCTTTATCTAAAATTGGTTCTACAAAACCACCGTAATATTCTTGTGAATAGACTTTGGTTTCTAGTAAATCGGTATCGCAAATAAGGATTTTATCGGCTTTTTTAGCCAAATTATTTTCTAGTTTCATTTGTCCAATAGCTATTGGTAATAAATCAGAATTTTCACATGTTTTACGGGTATTATTCCATTTGTCTTGTAAATATTCGCGTGCAAATTCTGGTGCCCAAACCGTATTGTAATGACGTGCCAATTGGTTTGATAAGGTTGTTTTACCAGTAGATTCTGGACCAAATAAAACTACTTTTATGATGTTTGCTTGTTCTTGTCTAAGATTTTTTTCCATTGTTGATATCCTAAAATAGCTAATATTAAAAATACGATGTATTGTATGCCTGTAAAACCATAACCTTTTACAAAGTATAAAGGTATGGAAACAATATTAGTTACAATCCAAAAAGTCCAATTTTCTATTTTTTTTACTGCCATTAACCACATGGCTACAAAAGCTGCTGCTGTTGTAAAGGTATCTAAAAATGGAACAGCAATTCTAAATTTTTCTAAACTACCTGACGTTAAATTAGCATATGCATAATGCACACTTTCCGTAAGGTTTAAATTGTTGGGCATTATATTATAATATCTATAAATAAAAATAACAAAAACAGAAGCGGCAATAAATATAATTAACCCAATACCTTTTTCTTTTTTAGTTGTTCTGGTAATAGGAATGTGTTCTTTGGTATCTGTATTTATAATTTTACGCCACATATACCAACCAAAAACACTCATTATGGTATAATAAATATTAATGATTAAATCGCCATACAAGCTCCATTGAGATAATAAATAAATATAAATTCCTGTACTTAGGATACCTGTTGGAAATACTAAAATAGATTCTTTTTTTGCATATAAAACACTAATAATACCTAGTGACGCTGCAATAACTTCTAAAACAATGTTTAGTGTAGATGCTGTTTTATACGGTTCTAAAAAGAAATCTAGTATCTCATTCATTGGTCAAAGATAGTAGAATTTATTTCAGATAAAAAATATTTGATAAAACTACAAAACCTTATTTTAAAACATGTGATGTTTACTTTACCTCACTCAACTTTTTAACTTTTTGTGCCCAATTAATTAGTTTCGTTTTTTGATTGTCATAATCATCTAAATAAGGGCCACAAACTATTTCTAATTTTGTTGCCTTTTTTTGTTTGTCTTCTAGTAACATAAATTTTTCAACATATTGATTATTACCCTGTTCAAAATCAATTTGAATGTATTTATTACCAAATAAATCTGCTGCAAATTCTGACGTAATGTATGCTGCATTACCGTAGTTATAATTAACTTTTTTAAAATTGTTAATATTCATTTCTAGCGCATTATTTTTATAAAAATCAGGCTGAAGCTCTTTATTAAATATGGGGTTTGTAAGGACTTTCCAAACTTTATCTGATGCCGAATTTATAGTAATATTGAATGATACAAATTTATAATTAGGCATGTTTTTAACCTCTTTATCCGAAAGAAAAGTAATTTCACTTAAATGCGCACTTCCATTACCACCATTTAAATATCTAAACCCAACTATAGAATCATTTACAATATGTAAAGCTTGTATTACAATAATAATTTCCTCTTTTTTAGAATTTTGGTTGTAATATCTAGCTAATTTTGGCATTTTTATATCTAAAGGTTTGGCATTAGGATATTTTTCTAGATCTACAAAAATTAAAGATGTGCCGTTTTGTGTTTCCTTTTTGGTAGCCAATCGTCCGTTTACAACAGGCACGTTTTCCCATGATTTTAGATCAACAGCAGGAAAACCATTTAAATTATCTGGGCAATACCAACCGCCATATTCGTGACTTGTTTTTTGTTGTACAGTGGCTGTTTCTGTACTGTGTTTTTTTTTGCTTTTTGTACTAACTACTGTATTTTTTGAACACGATAGTAATGTGAAAATACTTAATAGAATTGTTCTAAGTACATGACAAAAACCTCATAATATTTATATCTATTTGATTTAAAGCGTTT
>CAZOQL010000092.1:0-10223 GCA_964582005.1 uncultured Flavobacteriaceae bacterium
TGTATCCTTTTCTACGTTTTTTCTTAAAAACGATTACTTTATCACCTTTTAAGTGCTTTAAAATTTTGGCAGTTACTGC
The DNA here is from genome assembly GCA_964582005.1 of uncultured Flavobacteriaceae bacterium. Taxonomy (GTDB): domain Bacteria; phylum Bacteroidota; class Bacteroidia; order Flavobacteriales; family Flavobacteriaceae; genus S010-17. The sequence goes on from CAZOQL010000092.1 coordinate 80, forward strand.
TGCTCCTTTTATAGCTGGGGCGCCGATAGTTACTTTTCCATCATCTAATAACAGAACATTATCAAAACTTACTTTTGATCCTTCTTCTGCTGGTAAACGATGAACAAATACTTTTTGGTCTTTTTTAACTTTAAACTGTTGCCCTGCTATCTCTACAATTGCATACATACGTTAATTTGTTTTTTTGGTTTTAAACGAGTGCAAATATAGGGTTTATTTTGGAATTGAAAAGTTTATTTTAAATTATTTAAGACAAAGGTTTTAGTATCGAAACACATACTGAAAAATTATGCATTGCTAAAAATAAAATAAGGGTTTCAATTAACTTGAAACCCTATAAACCTGAGTTATAAGTGATAATTGGATTTATATTACTATTTTTATTGTTTCACCGTAGTATTCTTATAATTAAACAAGTAATCGACATCAAATTCTTTAACGGCACCTAATTTTTTGAGTGCATCCATTTTCATATCTTTTTTATTACCGATTACCATTGCGGTATATTTACTTCCCTTAATATTCTCTACGAAGAACGTTGATAAATCTTCCATTGTAATAGTTTGAATTTCCTTATACATATCTTCTCTAATATCATAATCAATACCTCTATCTTGCAAACGTTGGTAACTCCAAAATATATTAAATTTATTAATACGTTCCGCAGCAATCTTCTTTAAGGTTGCATTTTTGGCAGCTTCAAATTGTTCTTTTGCTTGTGGCATATTGTTCATTAATTCTAACATAGCATCTACTGCTTCTGGCAATTTATTAGCTTGCGTACCAACATAGGCGTAAATAACATCAAATTTATCTTTTTTAGATGCATTAGAATACGTTGCAAAAGCAGAATAGGCTAAGGATTTTGATTCTCTTATTTCTTGAAAAACTATAGAGGATAATCCGCTACCAAAATAAGCATTAAACACTTTCGATAAGGCTAACTTTTTCAAATCAAATTTATCTTTTTTAGATATGAAAATTAATTCCGATTGTACCATATCGTAATCTACAAAATTCACCTTTCCTCCTGTTTCTAATTCTTTGTATTTTACTGGCTCTGGATATTCTTTTAAATCTACTGGCACTTTATGCAGTTCATTTAATGCTTTTTTAGCCGAAGCAACGTCTTTACCATAATAAAAAATTCGTTGTTTATAATTTTTCAAATCCTTTGCAATGTTTACTAACTCTTCTGGATTTATTTTTGCTAATTCATCGGCATTATAAATATTTCGAAGTCTTGAATTTTCACCATATAAGCTATAATTATATAAACCATTCCAAAGAATATTACCTTTTTGTGTTTTTCCATCGGTTCTACCTTTTAAAATCTTTGCAACGTATTTATCATAGGTTTCTTGATTAGCTAAGGCGTTTGACCATAATTCTTCCAACAAAACTAAACCTTTATGTAGATTGTCTTTTATACCAGATATACTTACATAAGATCTTTCTGCACCAGCATGAACACTATAATTAATTCCTAATTTGTAAAACTCTTTTTTTAGCTCTTCTGGTGAATATGTATCTGTACCTAAATAATCTAAATAACCAACAGCTAAGGCTAATTTTTTATTATGATCTTTACCCATATCAAAAATAATATTTAAAGTAAATAAATCATTATTTTCATTTTCAATAGAGGAAACTTCAATACCACTATTTAAGGTAGATTTTTTAATTTTTTCTTTATAATCAATAAATAAAGGCTCTATTTTACTAGATTCTATTTTATTAAACGTTTTTACAAATTCAGATTGTTTACCTCTGTTTAAATTAATTGGGGTAATTCCTGGGTTTTCTACTTTCGAAATATTTTTATCTTCTCCTTTACGTTTATAAGTTACTACATAGTTATCTTTATAAAAATCATTGGCAAAATCAATGATATCTTGTTTGGTTATTTTTCTAAGGTCATCTATAAAAGATACTTTATCTTTCCAGTTTTGACGATGTATAAATGCATTGTAATAATTACTTGCTAGTGCTGTACTTCTTTCGTTTTGTTTCGTTTCACTTAATTTTAAATCATTAATAACAGCATCTAAAAGCCATTCGTCAAATTCTCCTTTTTTTAATTTTTCAATTTCGGCTAATAGTAAATCTTTAACTTCATCTAATGTTTGACCTGCTTTTGGGTTTCCAGTAAAATTATGCCACCCGTAATCATTCATAAACGTTGGCGAAGAACCTGCTCGTTGTACTAATTGCTTTTGGTTTAAATTCAGATCAATTAATCCAGCATTCCCGTTAGCTAAAATCATATCTGCCATTGTTATTAATTTTTCATCTTTACTACCTATTCCGTTTGCACGAAAAGCAATAGAGATAGATTCCGCAGTTGGTCCAAAAACTTCTTTAACAATTGGTTTTGTTATTGGTTCTTCTTTAGGTAAAACAGGATGATCTACTTTTTTACTTTTTAATTTACCAAAAGTTCTATTTATTTTTTCTATGGTTTTATCAAAATTAAAATCACCAACCAATACCATTGCCATATTATTTGGTACATAATATTTATTAAAATAATTATGAATATCAATCATGGAAGGATTTTTTAAATGATCTGAAGTTCCAATAGTAGATTGTTGTCCATATGGATGGTTTGGAAACAACCCTTTTAACATGGCAGCATATCTCTTTCTATAATCGTTATCTTGACCACGATTAAACTCTTCAAAAACAACTTCTAATTCTGTATGGAATAGACGTAGAACTAATTCGCCAAAACGCTCACTTTCAATAGATAACCATTTATTTAATTCGTTTGCAGGAATTTTATTTTTATAAACCGTTTCTTCAAACCAAGTATGCGCATTGGTTCCTGTTGCTCCTAAGGAACTTACCATTTTATCGTATTCATTGGCAATAGCATGATTAGAAGCATCTAAAGAAACTTTATCAATTTCTCTATAAATTACTATTTTCTTAGCCTGATTAGGTTCTGCACGCATTTTCTCATACAAATCGGATACTTTATTTAAATATACTTTTTCGTTTTCCCAGTCTTTGGTTCCTATTTTTGAAGTGCCTTTAAAAACCATATGTTCTAAATAATGCGCCAAACCTGTAGACTCTTTTGGATCATAATTAGAACCTGCTCTAACAGCTATATATGTTTGAATTTTTGGTTCATCGGTGTTTTTACTTAGGTACACTTTTAGGCCGTTTTCTAAAGTGTATAGCCGCAATCCTGTTGGGTCATTTTCGACAGTTTCATAGGTATACCCTTTTGTATCTGTGGTTGTGTTTACTGCATAGGTTTTAACGTCCTCTTTTTTACAATTAAATAATAGAAATACTAAAATTAAAATGACAAGTATTTGTGTGTGTTTCATTTTTGTTGGGTTTAGTTAATAGAAATGTAATTTCTGCATTCAAATATATAAAGAACAGGTTATTATCCCAATTATTGTGTTCTTTTTGTGATTTAATTAACAACCTTCTCCAAAAAAGAATCAGAGCTTCATTTTTAGTGAAACTCTGATTTATAAATATCTTTAACAATAATTATTTTCTATCCTAAAATTTCGGCAACTTTTTTACCTATTTCCGCTGGAGATTCTACTACATGAATTCCGTTTTCTCTTAAAATACGCATTTTAGCTTCGGCAGTATCATCTTCGCCACCAACAATTGCACCTGCGTGACCCATTGTTCTACCTTTTGGTGCAGTTTGCCCTGCAATAAAGCCAATAACTGGTTTACGATTACCATCTGCTTTAATCCATTTTGCAGCATCTGCTTCGTATTGACCTCCAATTTCACCAATCATTACAATTGCTTCCGTTTCTGGGTCGTTCATCAATAGCTCTACAGCGTCTTTGGTTGTAGTTCCTATAATTGGATCACCGCCAATACCAATGGCTGTTGTAATTCCATAACCTTGTTTTACAACTTGATCAGCAGCTTCATACGTTAAGGTACCTGATTTTGAAATAATACCTATACTACCTTTCTTAAATACAAAACCTGGCATAATGCCTACTTTTGCTTCTCCTGGCGTTATTACGCCTGGACAATTTGGTCCAATCAAACGACAATCTTTATCTGCTAAATAAGCTTTTACTTTTACCATATCGGCAGTTGGAATTCCTTCTGTGATACATATAATTACTTTTATTCCTGCTTCGGCAGATTCCATTATAGCATCCGCAGCAAAAGCTGGTGGTACAAAAATAATAGAAGTATCGGCTCCTACTTGTTTAACTGCATCATCAACTGTATTAAATACTGGTTTATCTAAATGTGTTTGACCGCCTTTACCTGGTGTTACGCCACCAACTAAATTTGTGCCATACGCTATCATTTGCTCCGAATGAAATGTGCCTTCGCCACCTGTAAAACCTTGTACTATAACTTTTGAATCTTTATTTACTAATACGCTCATTTTATTATTATTTATTTGTTGAACCTTTTGTTTGTTGAATTGGTAAATTATTTTGTTTTTCTAAACTCTAAAAGAGTACTAAAATACAAATTTACATTATTTTCAAATTAGAAGCTTATTATTTATATTTATTTTGTTAACCTTTTTAGCGTTGCCATTTCTTTTAATTTTTGTCGAGATTCTGTTACGGGAGTTCCAAAATAGGATTTGTTTCCTTTGACTGATTTGGTGACTCCAGTTTGCCCTAATATTATAGCTCCTTTACCAATGGTAATACCACTAGTTGTACCTACTTGTCCCCAAATAGTAACCTCATCTTCTATAATGCAACATCCTGCAATACCAACTTGTGATGCTATTAAACATTTTTTACCTATCACAGTATCGTGACCTACTTGAATTTGATTATCCAGCTTCGTTCCTTCACCAATAGTAGTATCTCCAGTAACGCCTTTATCAATAGTACAAGTTGCACCAATGTCAACATTATCTTTAATAACGACTCTTCCGCAAGATATTAGTTTATCAAAACCTGTAGTTCGTTTTTTATAATAAAAAGCATCGGCTCCTAAAACAGATCCTGCATGAATAGTAACGTTATTACCTATAATACAATTATCATATATAGTAACGTTGGAATGAATGGTACAATTTACACCAATAATCACATTATTTCCTACAAATACATTTGGTTGTATTATGGTGTTTTTTCCAATTATAGCAGATGTTGCAATTGTGTTGCTTGCTTTTTGAAAAGGTTTAAAATATTGAGATAGTTTGTTAAAGTCCCGAAAAGGGTCATCAGAAATTAATAGTGCTTTCCCTTTGGGACAAGCTACTTTTTTATTAATTAATACGACTGTTGCTTTAGATTCTAAAGCTTTGTCGTAATATTTTGGATGATCTACAAAAACAACATCTCCTTCTTCAACTACATGAATTTCATTTATACCAGTTACTGGAAAATTTTCATCGCCAATAAACTGCGTATTTGTTATCGCTGCAATTTGCTTTAAGGTATGTGTAATTGGAAATTTCATAATTAGCTTATAAAATTAACTTTTTACACGTTCCATATAGGAACCTTTTTCGGTTTCTATTTTAATTTTATCGCCTTCATTAATAAACAAAGGTACATTCACTCTAGCTCCAGTTTCCATGGTTGCTGGTTTAGTAGCATTCGTTGCCGTATTTCCTTTTACACCAGGCTCTGTATGTGCAACTTCCAATACTACACTTGCAGGCATGTCAACGGATAATGGTATTTCATCAGAAGCTCTAACAATTACAGTTACTACTTCGCCTTCTCTCAACAAGTCTACAGAATCAATAGTTTCTTTTGGTAGCATAATTTGATTATAATCTACTACATTCATAAAGTGATACATATCACCTTCAGGATATAAGTATTGGTATTTTCTCGTTTCAACGCGAACTTCTTCAATTTTATGCCCAGCAGAAAAGGTATTATCAACCACTTTTCCTGAAGTTAAACTTTTAAGTTTTGTTCTAACAAAAGCTGGTCCTTTACCTGGTTTTACATGTTGAAATTCAATAACCTTATAGGTGTCATTATTAAAAATAATACAAAGTCCTTTTTTTATATCTGATGTACTTGCCATTTTATTGTTCTTATGTTATTTATTATTGTTTTTATCGAGCTATTTACTTAAAACCATAGTGCTTTACACGCCACTAGTATATCCTTTCATAATTCCTCTTTTGGAATTTCTAATAAATTCTAAAATTAAATCACGTTCGGTTGTTGCTTCAAATTCCGCTTCAATTATACCAACTGCTTGTGTAGTATTATTTTTTCGTTGGTATAAAATTCTATAAATATTTTGTATTTCGTGAATCTTTTTAGATTTAAACTCTCTTCTTCTTAAGCCAATAGAGTTAATACCTACATAAGATAATGGTTCTTTTGCCGCTTTCACAAAAGGAGGCACGTCTTTTCTAACTAAAGATCCTCCTGAAATCATAGAGTGTGCACCAATGTGAATGAATTGATGTATCCCAGATGAACCGCCAATTATTGCATATTCACCTACGGTAACATGACCTGCCAATAAAACACCATTTACTACAATTACATTGTTTTTTAAAATGCAATCATGTGCAATATGCGCAGTTGCCATTATCAAACAATTATCTCCTATTTCGGTTTTACCATAAGCACTTGTTCCTCTATTAATAGTTACACATTCTCTTATAGTTACATTGTTTCCGATTACAACTAAAGAATCTTCACCATCAAATTTTAAATCTTGCGGTATTGCCGAAATTACAGCGCCTGGAAAAATTCTACAATTTTCTCCAATTCTTGCACCTTCCATAATCGTTACGTTAGATCCAATCCAAGTACCAGAGCCTATTACAACATTATTATGAATTGTTGTAAATGGTTCGACTACCACATTACGTTCAATTTTTGCATCTGGATGTATATATGCTAATGGTTGATTCATATTAATTATTTTAAATTTATTTTATATTTAGAATTCTGTTAGCGTTTATTTTATTTCTGGATTCCTAACTATTTGCGCCATTAATTGCGCCTCAACAACTAATTTATTATTTGCATATCCATACGCTTGCATATGACAAATGCCTCTACGTATTGGTGTTATTAAATTTGCTTTAAAAATTAATGTATCCCCAGGAAGTACTTTTTGTTTAAATTTAACATTATCCATTTTCATAAAATAAGTTAAATAATTTTCTGGATCTGGCACAGTACTTAATACTAATATTCCACCACATTGTGCCATTGCCTCAATTTGCAAAACTCCAGGCATTACTGGCGATCCTGGGAAATGACCTGCAAAAAAAGGTTCATTCATAGTAACATTTTTCATTCCTACGACGTGCGTGTCTGATAGTTCAATAATACGATCAATCAATAAAAATGGTGGTCTATGTGGTAAAATTTCCATGATTTTATGAATATCCATTAATGGTGACTGATTCAAATCAAATTTAGGAACTGCATTTCTTTTTTCTAATTTTATTCTTTTTGCTAATTTTTTAGCAAAATTAGTATTTATTTTATGCCCTGGTTTATTGGCAATGATTTTACCTCTAAGCCTAACGCCAACCAAAGCCATGTCACCAATAACATCAAGTAATTTATGCCTAGCAGCTTCGTTTGGCCAATGTAAGGTCAAATTGTCTAATATGCCATTTGGCTTAATACTTAATTCTTCTTTTTTAAATGCTTTTTTTAATTTGTTCATTGTTTTCTCTGATAATTTTTTATCAACATAAACAATAGCATTATTTAAATCACCACCTTTAATTAAATTGTTATCTAAAAGTGTTTCTATTTCATGTAAAAAGCTAAAGGTTCTTGCTTTAGAAATGTTATTTTTAAAGTCGGATATTCTATCTAAATTTGCATTTTGAGTACCTAAAATATTAGTTCCAAAATCTACCATTGTTGTAATTCTATAATTATCACAAGGCATAATCATCATTTCACTTCCTGTTTTTTCATCTACAAAAGAAATGTTTTCTGTTATAATGTATTCTTCTATTTCGGCCTCTTGTTCAATAATAATAGCTTTTTCTAAAGCTTCAATGAAGTATTTTGAGGAACCATCCATAATTGGAGGTTCTGGTGCATTTAATTCAATAATTAGATTATCTAAGTCTAAACCAACTGCAGCAGCCAAAACATGTTCTGAAGTATTAATTACAACGCCATTTTTTTCTAAATTAGTTCCTCTCTCTGTCGCAGTAACATATTGAGCTAATGCTTCTACCGTTGGCATACCTTCTAAATCAATACGGACAAATGTAAAGCCATTATTCACAGGTGCTGGCTTTAAGGTCATTACAACTTCATTACCTGTATGCAAACCAACTCCTTTTAAAGAAACCTCATTTTGAATTGTTTTTTGTTTTTGTAATTCCATATTTCTCAGTTAGTTCTAATCGTAATTATTAGTTATTCTTTTAATTTCTTTTCTAATGCATGAACTCTTTCTACTAATTTGCCAAGGTTTTTAAAATGTACATACGATTTATTAAAATCGCTATAATTAAAAGCTCTACTTCCTTGCACAATTGCATTATCTTTTAAATTTCTAGTTACTCCTGATAATGCTTGCACTCTAACACCATTACCTATTTTAATATGACCAACAATAGCTGCTTGTCCTCCAATCAAACAATTGTCTCCAATTTTTGTGGAACCAGCAACGCCTGCTTGTGCAGCAATAACAGTATTTTTACCTATTTCAACATTATGGGCAATTTGAATTAAGTTATCTAATTTAACACCTTTTCTAATTATAGTAGAACCCAAAGTAGCTCTATCAACCGTTGTATTAGCACCAATATCTACATTATCTTCAATAATCACATTGCCAATCTGTGGCGTAGCGCTATAAACGCCATTTTCATCTGGTAAAAAACCAAAACCATCACAAGCAATTACAACGTTTGAATTTAAGTTACAATTCTTACCAATAATAGTGTCTGAATAAATTTTAACGCCAGAAAACAACGTAGTATTATCACCAATTGTAGTATTATCGCCTATATACACATTTGGATACACTTTTACATTATCTCCTAAAACTACATTATTGCCAATATAAGAAAATGCACCAATATAAACATCTATACCATAAGTAGCTGTTTGACTAATGAAATTAGGTGTTTCAATTCCTATTTTATGCAATTTTGCTTGATTATAGTAATTAAGTAGCGTTGAGAAAGCTTTACCAGCATCGGCAACTTTTATTAAGGTTAAAAATACTTTTTTTTCAGGTACAAAATTATCATTTACAATGGCAATTGTTGCATTGCTGGTGTACAAATAATTTGTATATTTAGGATTAGATAAAAAAGTTAAGGAACCTTCTTGTCCTTCTTCAATTTTGGAAAGTTTGGATACTTCTACGTTAGCATCTCCAACTATTTCTCCGTTTAAAATTTCGGCTATTTGACTGGCTTTAAATTTCATATTTCGCAAAAGTAAGCAATTAATGGCTTATGAAAAATTTATTTATTTAAAATTGATGATTTTAAATCACTATTGTCTGATAAAAAAAGTCTCAATAATTGAGAATTTTTTCGTATAGTTGAATCAATATTCTACTAAAAAGACAACTTATGAGTAAAAATATATATATTTTTCGGACAGTCAATATTCAATCAGGTGCTAAATTTACTAAATAAATCAAAAATTGATAAGCGAACTACTGAGTACAAAGCCGACCATTATTGTAAGAGATTCACAACTTTCTAACATTTAATTACTATTATCTATGGTGTAACCTCTGGTTGTAATTCATTGCGTGAACTCTGTGGTAGCATTGTAAGATTTGATAAGTAGAACCCAGATGAAATTTACTTTGTTACACGACTTAAAAACAATGCTAAAGAAACTTTTTATAAAAGAGTTTTACTTGCTAGAAGCAACGCCATATGAGGTCTTTAGGGACGCCAAAATAGCACTTGGATATAAAGATAAAAATCGAGATAAGATTCAAGTTCAATTGCGCTTAGTATTCTATTATCATAAAGAAAACAATAAAGTATATTATTTTTTAACCAATCTATTTTGACTTGCCAGCAGAACAAATAGCATTATTGTATAAAACCGTTGGGAAATAGAACTGCTATTCAAAAATAGCAAACAAAATTTTCCGCTACAATACTTTTATGGAACAATGTACTGGCTGTAGTAACCTGAGTTCGACCTAATATTTGATTTTCAGAATCCCAAGAAAAGGTGAG
>CAZOQL010000093.1:0-10222 GCA_964582005.1 uncultured Flavobacteriaceae bacterium
TTTCCATTTTGGTTATTTGTGCTTGGTTAAATAAGAAAGCACATAATGCGATGATAAGTAATTTTATTTTCATATTGTTTGTTTTATTAATACTTTTATTGTAAAATTAATGTTCCGTTTAGATTTTTTTTATTACTACTCTCTAAAATAGTTTAAATACCAATTGCTATTATTTTTTCATTTTCACCTTGAATTTACCATCAGTAATTTGTTTAGTAATGTTGTTTTCTTTCGCTGAAAAAGAAAATTCACCTAGTAAATAATTTCCTTTTTCTATCAATGTAATTGTTCCTTTTCCTCTATGTTTTGAGGCTATCCAATGAATTTTATTCTGAGTATATATCATATTACCCTTCTTATTAATTGCTTTGCCCACATTGTAGGTTGATGGTCCATTATCATAAACTATATGAAATAAAATTCTTTCGGTTATACCTTTATTGTACCCATATAGATTTATAACATTATCAAATTTTGAATAGTTGGGATTGTCTGAGTAAAATTCCACTCCATTTACCTTTGCGCTTAAAAAAGTACCCGTCTTAGTTTGAATTAATTCACTACTGTTTTTCAAGTCATTTTTTTTAACATCAGAGCAAGCTAATATTATGGTTACTATTGATAGTATTGCAATTAGTTTTCTCATAATGAATTGTTTTATAAATCTCTTTTTATTTACTTTATTCTCCCTTCTTAGCTCGTAAATTCAAGTACCTAAAGGAAGTATTACAAATATTATTGAGCTATTTTAAAATATTATCTGTACATTAAACTTTCCTTCTGTTATGTTTTTTGTTGTACCATTTTGGGAGTGTATTGCATTAAAGGAAAAAGTGCCCTTTAAATACCTACCTTCTTTTACAAATGTTACAGAGCCAGACCCATTATCTTTATTTGTTAACCAAGTACCACTATCATCAACGATTATCATACCGTTTTCGTTTAAAGTGTTATTATCAATAGTATAAGTTCTAGGACCATCATAGTTAAAAATACTTATTTGAATATTTATTGTGTTTTGCTCGTTTTGACCAGAAACGGTAATAATTTGTTCTGTACTTGAAAGGTATAAGGGGAAATCTGTAAAGAAATCTACTCCATCCACTTTAGCAGAGAAATAATTATCTTCCGTTTGTAAGACATTATCTAAATCATCTTTGCTACAAGATGTTACTATTAAAAAGATACTTAAAACTCCAATGGATAATAATTTAATTGTTTTCATACTATTTTTATTTTTTAATTATTTGTTTGATTATCGTGTTATTATTTGACTTTATTTTTATAAAATAAAAACCTTTAGTTAGGTTACTTAAATTTATTTTTACTTTGTTCTGTAAGGGCAATATCGTTTTAATGCGTTGACCAATTTGATTGTATATTATAATTTCGGTAATTTTTTCGAGAGTATCTATATTTAGAAAATCCTCTATTGGATTTGGGTACAATTTTAGATTATAAAATATATTTACATCTACATTAGCCGTTGCATCATTATAGGCTGCAACCTTAAAAGTTCCTTGAGAAAATTGTGTACCAAAAGCAATAATTCTAACCAATAAGCTATCTCCAGGAGTTAGATTTGTTAATTCTAATTTAGTAAAATTAGAATTTATTGTACTACCTAGATCACTACAAGCAATTTCTGTTAAATTATTACAAGTATCGTTATAAACTGTAATACTAGCATAACTTATATTAGCATCTGCATTATCTAAAGTTTCTAATGTTAAATTACCGCTAGTTGGCACAATAACTTGTAACCAAACATCGGGCTTTGCAGATAAATTACTTGCAATACAGCTTGGTAAAGGCATTACACCAGAAGAAGTGTTATCTGTATTGTCTAAAACTTGAAAACTATCATTAAAAGTTGTACCAACAGTAATAGGCAAAGGTGCAGTACAGTTATTATAAGGTGGAGAAGTGTCATAAGTTGCAATTTTAAATTCTCCATAAGTTAAATCATCATAGCTAATTACTCTTACAAAAATTTCTTCACCTGGTGCTTGAGCAGTTAATTCAATTTTCGAAAAAAGAGTAACTCCACCAATATCATCATTACAAGCTATTTCGGTTAAATTACCCCAAACACCGCTATAAATAGCCAACACAGTATCGTCCACAATAGAACCTGTAACTTGACCTGTTTCTACAATAAGGTTACCAGAGTTTGGTATGGTAGATTTAAACCAAATGTCTTTTTTTAGAGCACCACTACAACTCATAGTGGGATTATTATTGGTATTGTTAGTGGCTCCAAAATTATTAGCAAGATAAACCTGCTCATTAAACGAATTACCAACAGGCAAATTAATAGCAGAATTCATAAAATTATTTTTGGGCATAATGAATAATCGTATAAAGTCTACTTTAGCGCTCCAACCCCAAGAAGCATTAACATCATCAAAGAAAATAATTAATTTCAGATCGTCTTGAAAGTCTGCAATTTCCGTACTATTAAAAATACTATTTTGTGAATAATTCGCAAAAGAAGTGGTATTTCTTTGAAATATTTCTTTTGTTACCCCATTAGTAGCATTCCACAAGACAACCCTAAATACATCATCAGAATCTACCGTATCAAAACCATAACCTAAAACAAAAGACAAGACTAAATTAGGGTCACTAAGATACGATGCTATATTAAAAGTAGGCGATGATACACCTGCTAGGTTTCGAACACCAGTATCGCCCGCTGCGTCATCATCAAAGGCTAAAGAACCAGTTAAGTTATTGCCATTTACCGTATGTGTTAGACCAACTTGCCATAGTTGCGTGCCACTTGTTGTATACGATGTCCAACCAGTTGGCATCGTGTTTGCATTAAAATCTTCATCAATTAAGTTTTGTGAAAAAAGATTATACGTAGATAAAAGTAGTAAAACTATTATTTTTAATTTTTTCATGATGTTCTTTTTTACTGTTTTTTAATTAATTTTTCAATATTTAGTTTTTTAAGATAGCTCCACAGTTCTTTTGGTTTAATATTGGTTGCTTCTGCTTTAATAACAAATCTTCCATTAGCATTATAGTTTAGTGTTGTTTTTGCTTCTTTTTCATTATAGACTGTCATTACGCGCGTATTATCCATACTTGAAGCGCTTTTATAACCAGTTTTTTTCTCATCTTTCCAATCTCTACTTATCATATCTAATATTAAAGCGTACATACTAGCAGCATCTTTATTACTAGCACAATCAACAATAGTAAGGTTTATTGTTTTGGCATCTTTTTTAAAAAGAAGTTCTATATTATTGAGTGTTGGCATTCGCTTTAATTTTTTACCAATTTCATATGTTGTTCTTTTTAATTTCCCTAACTTTTTTGGCGCCCAATTTTCATATTGTTCTTTGGTAATTGGTTTTAGTTTAACAAGTTCACGTTCCGTTCTTAAAGACTCGTCATTTGCCGTATAATTGAGATACCAATTAGCTGTACTTGGTATTTTATTGACAGATAACTTTTGTTCTTTAAGTCTTGTACTAAAGGTTTGACCATTTCTTTTTTGCTCTTTTACCTCTAATAGTTTATGTTCAACAAGGTTCCATCCTTTTTTAAAGTTGATATTATATATTTTTGTATTTGAGATATTGTTTTTATCAAGTTCATCGCTATCTTTAATACGATTGTATCTTGTACAGACAGCATTTAATTTCCCATCGCCATTACTATAAAACCAGGTAAAATAACTACCAATAGTTGAAAAACCATGCGAATTATTAATTTCTTTATGCGTTGCAGGATGGAGCGAACCCACAAAATCTCCGTACTTATTATATAAGAGTAAAAATTTTGTGTCGGCTGCTTTAATAATTTCATTTTTTTCTTTGACAATTTCTTCGTTGCAATTATACATTCCTAAAAGAAAATCTAAAGAGTGCATAAAAAATCCACTGGCTTTATAATCCTCAAGGTTAATTTTTGGCCATTTAAAATGAATACTACCATCTGCCGAAATATAACCTACTTTAATTTCATTAAGGCTATCTGCACCAAAAGGAGTTACCCTAATTTCTAATTCACCTTTATCGTAGTTATCTATTTTTTGTGCTAGAACAAACCAAAGGGATAGCAACATAAAAATTGTTACTACTTTTTTGAGCGTGTTTTCCATTTGTTTATTTTTTAAAATCCAAAAGATTTATAATCACTAATTTTAATACTAAAAGGGTTTTTACTAAGTGAGGTACATATCATTTTAGAATTGTATTTTTTCTTTTCCTTGCTGATAAAATCCAGTTCTAACATCAATCCGTTTTTAAGTTTTTTAAGTAAATTAGGATTAAGCCCTTTTGGAATAAATTTAGAGTTGCCACTAAGTGTTTTATTAAAACTTACTGGTGCATTCATAGCAACATACATATTTACAACACCTTCTTCGGTTTCTATTCGATAACCTTGACAGAGATAACCCAATATTTTTTTTGTATTCGTTTCTACAATAGTTATATTTTGATCCGTTTTATCTTCATCATTAGGAATATCTGCAACTCGCATTATTTTATTACCTTCCATATTCATTAGTGTTATTATGGTATTATTTTTCATATCCATTATAGTAATAACGTCTCTAGATTTTTTGTTTGTAGGGATTTTTATAACCATACCAAAATAATTAGCGTCTTGTTTTAAAAAATAGTCCATATCAATACTACCTTCTTTAGATTGCATTTGCATAGTCATTTTCCAATCAAACCTGTATGTGTTTGGTAATTTCGCAGTATTTTTTTTGGGGTTCTTTTTTAATGTACCATCTATTCCTGTTTCAGCTTTATCAAAAGTTTTATCAATTTTTTTATTTACACGCCTTTCTGCTCTTTTTTCAGCTTCTCTAGTAATTTTATCTTCGGCTTTTTTTTGTAATTTTTTAAAGAATTGTGCTTGGGTAGTTGTTGTAGTAAGTAAAAAAATAAGGGCACAAAAAAATGTTTTTAAAATTTTCATGATGTTCTTTTTTATTAGGATAGTATTATTTACAAACAAAATTAGATAAAAAGCATATTATTATGGATTAATACCATAATATGCACAAACTGCGTAGTAGTCGTTTATATCTACATTTGCGTTTTGCAATTCGTTAAAAACTCTTTGTTTTGGGCTTAATGGTCTACCAGAAGAATTACCTGAAGTATTTGTAAGATCACTAGGTTTTATTATTACAATTTTTAAAAAATCTACACTAGGCGTTGGGTTTGGTAATGCTACACTTGAAGTTTTTGAGATACGTATAGTACTTGAACCATTACTTGGTGATGCTCTTACAGAGAAATCACTTCCAATGCCATTTATAAAATGACTATCTACTGGTAACAATGCATAACGTTGATTTTGAAAACTTATATAGTGTAAAATTGCGGAGAAATTAATATCCTCTTGTGTTATTTGAGGCACGTCTAAAAGCATTTGCTTATAAAATGAAGATGTATTAGTTGCCCATTGTGGAGATTGAAATCGGATTGTTTGTACATTAGCATTGCCGTCTTCTCCAGCCGCTCCGTCATCACCAGAACACGAGGCAATCGAGATGTTTAATAATAATACAATAATTGTGTACGATAAAAATTTAATTGTTTTCATAATTTGAGTTTTTTTGATTTATACCTCAAAGGTAGTTGGTAGTTACTTTTATAATGATAAGTTTTGTATGGGTAGCTCAAAATAGTTTATACACTGTTCAAATTACTATATAATAAGATGTATCTTTATTTTTTTGTTAAACCAAACCACTTATACATTGATTAGCTCATTTTATATAAGAAATAGCACTAATTATACGTTATTTTAAAAAAGAGGTATTAATTTTATTACATTTGATAACCTAACACGATGAAATATGATAAAAGCAATAATTGTAGATGATGAATTAACTGCCATCAGAAGTTTAAAATGGGAGATTGAAAATTTTTGTGATGGTATAGAAATAACCGATAGTTTTACAGATCCATTAGAAGCAATTTCGGCAATAAATTATATTAAACCAGATTGTGTGTTTTTAGATATAGAAATGCCTGAAATGGATGGTTTTCAATTATTAGAAAACTTACAATTTCGAGATTTTGATTTAATAATTACAACCGCTTATGATTCGTATGCTTTAAAAGCATTTAAAGAAAGTGCTATTGATTATTTATTAAAACCTGTAGATAGTGATGATTTAATAAAATCGGTCGCTAAAATAAAAAAGAATAAGAATAAAAATGTATTAGGAAAAGAATTGTATGCTTTTTTTCAAGATATTCCTCCAAAAAATACGTTTAATAAAATCTCTTTACAGCTTTCTGGTAAAATAATTTATGTGGAAGCAGATGATATTATATATTGTAAATCGGATGGTAATTATACTGAAATCTATTTTAATAATGGTAAGAAAGAGGTGTTATCAAAAAAGTTAAAAGATGTCGAGGCACAAATAAATAATAATTTATTTTACAGGGTTCACAATTCTTATTTAATAAACATTAACCATATTAGTGAATTTATTAAAAAAGATGGACAATACCTTGTTTTAGAAAATGGGGTTACTATACCTGTCTCTAGATCTAAAAAAACGGCACTATTACATTTATTAGATAATTAAATATTTTGTTAGCAATAATAACTCTTGGCGTTTTTGATTTTCCTCATAAGAACGGAATTACCGTATTTTTTATAGGTGCATTATTTGTGCTTTCGATTTATCATTTTATCATTTATTTTCAAAACAAGGATGAATCTTATTTGTATTATAGCTTATATACTACTTTACTTTTATTAAGAAGTCTTCATGAACCACAAAATAGTTTTATAAATCAACTAAGTTTTTTAGAACCTTTAATAAATTCCACAAAATACTTTAGTACCAATTTAGAATGGGCATACAACACTGTCTATTTTTTGTTTGCTTTTACTTTTGTAGATTTAAAATCATATTCAAAAAAATGGTATAAATTTATATTTACTGCTGTTGCTTTTTTATTTTTTCTAATTTTTTTTATTGAAATAGTATACTTAATTACTGATACAAAACACCTTTATAGTGTTTTTAGCTGGGTTTTTATAATTTTATTAATATTGTTGTCTATAATAGGCTATATACCATTATTTAAAATGAAAGGGATTTTAAAATATTATATTATTATTGGTTCTTTGTTTTTTTTATTTTTTTCTGTATTGGCTTTTATTGTTTCAAAATATGATTTAATAAGTAGCGGTACTGAAGTGTATGTGTCTATTTTTTATTTTGGTGGTTTAATTGAAAACTTATGTTTCTCTCTAGGTTTAGGACACAAACAAAAATTAATATTAGAAGAAAAAAACAAATCGCAATACAAGTTAATTAATCAATTAAAAGAAAATGAACAATTAAGAGATACCATTCAAAAACAATTAAAAAAAGAAGTTGCAACGTATAGTAAACAAGCCGAAACTCAAAAAATTGAAAAAATAAAAGTAAAGTACGATAAAGAACTTGCAGAACTAAAAGTTTCTTCATTGCGAAGTCAAATGAATCCACATTTTATTTTTAACTCATTAAATGCAATTAAATTATATATAATTGATAACGATAAAGAAAATGCAGTCTATTATTTAAACAAATTTTCTAAATTGATTCGTAGAATATTAGCTACAACTCGTGAAAAAGAAATTACCCTTGCTGATGAAATTGAAACATTAAAATTATATATTGACATTGAAAATATTAGATTTAATAATGAAATAGATACTACTATTACAATTGATGAAAATTTAAGTTTACATACCATAAAAATACCATCACTTATTTTACAACCTTTTATAGAAAATGCTATTTGGCATGGGCTTTCACCTAAAAAAGGTACTAAAAAAATAATGATTTCTTTTACTAAAGAAAAAACAACTCATTTAAAAATTACCATTACAGATAATGGTATTGGTAGAAATAAGGCTAAAGAAATAAAGCAACGAAAAATTCATAAAAAAGAATCCATAGGCATTAAATTAACCGAAGAACGCTTAAGTAATTTTTGTAAAGAATATAAAAATAAATATAGCTTATCTTTTAAAGATTTGTTTAATGATGATAATATGCCGATAGGTACTCAAGTAAATTTAAAAATACCAATAAAATAATAAGGTAATATTGTAAACAAATGAGCTATTTCAACTCAATGAAACTAAAAAAATAGCGAATAAAGAGTTGTATAAATCTAATGAGGCTAAAATTTTTAATTATCCTTAATCAATAATTTAGCGTTTTTTGATAAATCACTTTTATAAAGTAATGGTAATTTTATTATAACTTTTGTACCTGTTGCTTTTTTGTTTTCATCATATAAATCAATAATTTCAAATGATTTTTTAAGTTTGTAAATTTTTGAGAAAAGAGCAAGACGTTTTGTCGTTATAGAAATACCTTTAGATGAATGGGTTTTATGTTTATTAATTATAGTAGATGCTTTTCTACCGATGCCATTATCAATAATATGAATTTCTAAAAAATTATTTTTTGATGTAATTTTTAAATGTAATTTACCATTCTTCTTTTTTAAAGACAAACCATGCCAAATGGCATTTTCTATAAAAGGTTGAATGATTAATGGTGGTATTTTTAAAAGTTCTATATCTAGTTCATCTGCAAATTCTATAATAAATTCAAAAGGATAAGTAAACCGTAGGTTCTCTAAAGATATATAATTTTTTAAGAAGTCAATTTCGTTAATTAAATTTACAAAATCAATAGATGAGTTATTTAGATTGTACCTTAAAAGTTTAGCAAATTTTGAAAAGTAAGTAACCGAAGTTTTCACATCATTTAAAACCATAAACGACTTAATTGAATTTAAAGAATTAAAAATAAAATGTGGATTCATTCTTGATCTTAATGTATCCATTTCCATTTGTAATAGTTCATTAGAAAGTTTTTCTTTTTCTGCTTGTTCTAACTTTAATTTATGAGCCATTTTCCATCGCCATTTTAAATACAAATACACTAAATATAAAAGGAAAAATATGCTTAAAACGAATACCGTTTTTGCCCAAAAAGTTAAATACCAAACTGGTTTTACAGTGAAGGTAAAAGTGGTAGGCGTTGTGTTCCACACCTCATCGTAATTACTTGAAATTACCTTAAATGTATATTTTCCAGCATTTAAATTAGTATAATGTGCAGTGTTATTGGTCGAAATTTTTGACCATTCTGTTTCATAATTTTCAAGTATGTAACGATATTTATTTCGTTCTGGTAATGCAAAATGTAATGCCGAAAACGAGAATGAAAAGGTGTTCTCAAAACTCTTAAAAATTTGATTGTTTTTTAAAGTAATTTCTTTATCAAAAAGTTCTATTTTATAAATTTCTGTTTTAGGAATTGTGTTATTTTTATTAATAACCGAAGGTGAAAACCAATTTATTCCTTTTAACCCTCCAAAATAAAGTTTGCCCTTTTTATCTTTAAAATGTGCGCCAGTATTAAATTCTAAACTCTGTAAACCATCGTGAATTTCGTAATTTATTATTTTTGGGGTTGCATTAAAACCTTGAAAATCAAATTGTGTAATACCTCGATTAGAACTTAACCATAATTTTTTGTTATCATCTTCTAAAATTCCGTAGATAATATTATTTGGCAAACCGTTTTTGATGGTATAACTATGCATTTTGTTAGTTTTAAGATGCAACCCTTGCATACCTTTACCGTTTGTTCCAATCCATAAAATTGAATCGGTTTGATGTAACGATTTAATACCATTTAGGTTTAAGTTCGGGAATCTTTTAACGATGCCCTTTTTAATAATTAACTTATTTAATCCTGAATTTTCTGTACCAATCCATAAATTACCATCATTGGCTTCAATAATAGTTCTAATGTTATTTTCTGAAATACTATTACGATCGTTTTCTTTAAAAACATACTTTTTTAGAATCCCTTTTTTAACATCAAATTGTATTAACCCGTTTTCTCTAGTACCTAACCAAATTCTGTTTTTAGAATCTTTTAAAATACACCATACCGTATTTATGTCTAAAGATGGTATGGTGTTTTTTGAAAAATGCAGAAACTTTTTATTATTTAATAAAATAGATAATCCTTTATCTTGATAACCAATTATTAGTTGGTCATTATCGTAGAGTAAACTCATTACTCTATTTGATAAAATACCACTGTTATCTTGCGTTCTAAACGTTTTAAAACTTTTGTTTTTAGGGTTGTAATAGGTTAATCCGTTACCAGAACTTCCCATAATTATTGTGCCATTATTAT
>CAZOQL010000094.1:0-10067 GCA_964582005.1 uncultured Flavobacteriaceae bacterium
TCTTTTGTTCGCTTTTTTAACAAGATTCGCAAATGACAATCTAAAATCACAACCTGTTTTATAGGCACTACAACCATAAGCGGTTTTTCCTTTTAAGATAGTTCCTGTTTTACATTTTGGACATTTAATGGTATCTATTTGAGAAGTCGGTTTTTTCGTTTCATTTGAATTTAGTATCAGGTTAAATTCACCATCAAAAATAACAAAACCATCTATTGTAGTATTTTCAGATTGAAACCCTTTCAAATTAACCGTACTGCCTTTTTTAAGTAAACGAATAAATTGATTGTCTGATATTTTTTTATCCATAAAAACAAAAGGCAATCTAAAATCACAACCATTTTTATACGCACTACAACCATAAGAACTCTTACCTTTAAGTAAAGAACCTTTTTTGCATTTAGGGCAATTTTGCTGTGTAATCTCCTTCTTGCTTTTTGTTTCTTGTATTTTGTTTTTTGTTTTTAATGTAGCGTTATTCTGAGCGGAAATATTAGCCCGAACCTTTTCACTACGCACTTCGTAAACCAATTGATCTACCATTTTTTTCATGTTTTTAATAAAAGTACCTGCGTTAAAATTACCTTTTTCAATTTCTTTTAATTGTTTCTCCCATCGTCCAGTAAGTTCTGCTGATTTCAGTAAAGAATTTTGAATAGTATCTATCAATTTAACACCAGTTTTAGTTGGTAGTAAGAGTTTCTTTTTTCGTTCAATATATTTTCTACGGAATAATGTTTCAATAATATTAGCACGAGTTGAAGGACGACCAATGCCATTTTCTTTCATTATATCGCGTAAATCATCATCATCAATCTGTTTTCCAGCAGTTTCCATTGCTCTAAGTAAAGTCGCTTCTGTGTAGTATTTTGGTGCTTTTGTTTCTTTTTCTAAAAAAGATGGTTTGTGTGGTCCTTTTTCTCCTTTTACAAAGCTAGGAAGTATATTGGTTGTGGTGTCTTGGGTTTTGTATTTTGTTTCTTTAGCTTCAAAAACGATACGCCAACCTTTTTCTATTATTTCTTTACCTGTAGTTCTAAAAGTTACATCGGCTGCCTTGCCAATAACTACTGTGTTTGATACGATACAATCTTCATAAAAAACGGCAATAAAGCGTTTGGTAATAATATCATAAACACGTTGCTGATTATATTGCAAGTTCATTTCAACACCAGTTGGAATAATAGCATGGTGGTCGGTTACTTTTTTATCATTAAAAACACGAGTTGATTTTTTTATTTTACTAGCTAGTAATGAACTGGTTAATTGCTCGTATTTCGATAAATTATTCAATATTCCTTTTACTTTAGGGTATACGTCATTTGGTAAAAATGTAGTATCAACTCTTGGGTAAGTCACTACTTTTTGTTCGTATAATTTTTGGACCATTTTTAAAGTTTCATCGGCCGTAAAACCAAACTTGGTATTACAATAAACTTGCAAGCCCGTTAGATCAAATAGTTTAGGCGCGTATTCTTTCCCTTTCTTCTTAGTAACCGAAACAATTTCAAAATCACTTTCTTTAACTTTATTTGCGAGTTTTTCACCTGCTTCTTTGGTTTGAAAACGACCTTCTTCACAATTAAAAAGAGTATTTCTATATAAAGTCTGTAATTCCCAGTACGATTTAGGTGTAAAATTAATTATTTCCTTATGCCGCCTTACGAGCATAGCAAGTGTTGGAGTTTGGACTCTTCCAACAGACAAAACTTGTTTGTAGCCACCATGTTTTACCGTATATAAACGTGTTGCATTCATGCCTAACAGCCAATCGCCAATAGCTCTTGAAAAACCTGCATAGTATAAATTATCATATTCAGATGCTGGTTTTAATTTTTTAAAGCCTTCTTTTATAGCTTCTGTAGTTAAGGATGAAATCCACAAACGTTCTACTTTTCCCGTATAGCCAGCTTGATTAATTACCCAACGTTGAATCAGTTCTCCTTCTTGACCAGCATCACCACAATTTATTATAACATCGGCTTTGTCAAACAAGCTTTTTACAATATTAAATTGTTTTTGGATGCCTTGATTAGTGGTTACTTTGGTAAAAAATTTTTCAGGAAGCATTGGTAAATTATTCAAATCCCAACTTTTCCAATACGGTTTGTAATCGTGTGGTTCAAATAAGGTGCATAAATGACCAAATGTATAGGTTACCACATAACCATTTCCTTCGTAATAACCATCTCGTTTTGTTTTTGCACCCAATACTTGAGCGATTTCACGAGCTACACTTGGTTTTTCGGCTATACAGACTTTCATTTATGGTTTTATTCTTTTACTTATTTTAGATTTGCAAATTACGGATTTAAACAAGTAAAAAATAAATTTTACATTCAAAATTATAAACATACCTTTGTAAAAAAAACTTAAACTATAATAATGGAAAGACAATATGAATTTTTAACGTATAAAATATCGACTGATTTTGATATGTTTGAAAAAGAGCATTTTCTAACGCCAATTTTAAAAACCAAATTAGTAAAATTACATAAAAAGGCATTAAAAGGCGATACCTCAGCTATTGCTACTTTTCATAAGCTTATTGAAAGAAATCCTGAAAATCCACAATTAAAAAACCATTTATCAACGTTATATGCCAATAGTGGCAATAAAAAGAAGGCTTTTGAAGTAAATCATTGGATAATTGCCGAACATCCAAACTATTTATTTGGTAAAATTAATTTAGCTAATGAGTATTATATAAATGAAGAATATGAGAAAATACCAGAGATTTTGGGTGAATTTATGGAAATCCAAAAATTATATCCCAAAAGAGACATCTTTCATTTTACTGAAGTAATAGCATTTTTAGCAACAGCAATTAAATATTTTGCAGGAATTCATCAATTTGATGATGCCAATTTAAGGCTTGATATTTTAGAAAAACTAGATGAAGAAGGTGTTTATTTTGAAAACGCTTCTCAAACAATACAGTATCATTTAAATGACATTGCATATGAGAGAATGAAAAAATTAGAGAAAAAGAGAGTTTTCGTAACTCACGTGAAGTCAGGTAAATACCCAAATAAATTATCAAAACCTAGTTTTACGCATAAAATAATTGAATCTCTATATAAAAATGGGTTTGACATTGTAGAAAAGGCTATTTTAAATGAAATTTTACTTTTACCCAAAGAAACCTTAATTCAAGATTTAGAAAAAGTATTAATTGATAGTATACAGCGTTTTGATTTTTATAAGAAAAAAGCAGATAGATACGGTTATATTGATGATGATTTTACCTTTGTTATCCACGCTTTATTTTTATTAAAAGAAATTAAAGCAAAGTCAAGCTTGCCAATTGTATTAGATGTTTTAAGGCAGAATGAAGAATACATAGATTTTTTCTTAAATGATTTTTTAACGGAAAACATTTGGGAAGTACTCTATATATTAGGCAATGATGATCTTGAATTGCTAAAGAGTTTTATGTTAGAAAAAGGTTTGAATACCTATACTAAATCGGTAATTACAGCTACTTTAGAACAATTTTTTCATCATTCAAAAATCGATAAAGATGTTATTATAACGTGGTATAAATTTGTGTTAAATGCGTATTTAAAGTTAAAGATAAAAGATAATATTATTGACAGTACTTTAATTGGGTTTATGATTTCAGAATTGGTTGATTTTGATGCCGAAGAAACGTTGCCTTTAATTAATAAATTATTTAAAAAAGGTTATGTTGACATTTCTGTGTGTGGAGAATTTATGGATGTTGAAATAGATATGTTAGATTTTAAAACTAACATCATATTAAGAGAAGTTGATACGATACACGATTTGTATGAAAGTCTAGTTAAATATTCAAATATTGATGATGTATATGAAGATGAAGACGACACAGGCTATGACAACTATATTGAAAACATTACCAATTCAATTATAAGTTCTAATAAGGTTGGAAGAAATGCCCCTTGCCCTTGTGGTAGTGGTAAAAAATATAAAAAATGCTGTATAAATAAATAAGGTCATTTCTAAATTATAAACATATATTTGCAACATAATTTTAATTTGTTTATTTAAAAATCTGATATGCAGATTTAATTTAAGCAAAGACAAGTAAGCAATGAGAAAGCTTAAAAATTAATAAACAAATTTTAACATGAAAACATTTAAAGAACTAGGAGTTCGCAAAGAATTTATTGAAGGATTAGCTGAATTAGGGATAAAAACTCCAACCGAAATTCAAATAGAAACAATACCAACATTATTAGAAGAAAAAACGGACTTTATTGGTTTAGCACAAACAGGAACTGGTAAAACGGCTGCTTTTGGTTTGCCAGCTTTGCATCAAATAGATGCAAATGTTCCGTTAACACAAGTTTTAATTTTATCACCAACGCGTGAACTGGTACAGCAAATTAAAAAGCAATTATTCAAATTCACTAAATATTGTGAGGATAAGATATTTGTAGAAGCCGTTTTTGGAGGTGAAAAAATTGACAGACAAATCGGTAATTTAAAAAGACCTACACATATTATTGTTGCAACTCCAGGGCGTCTAATTGATTTAATTGAACGGAAATCCGTAAACCTTAGAAATGTGGAGACTGTCATTTTAGACGAAGCAGATGAGATGCTAAGTATGGGGTTTAAGCAAGAATTAACCAAAATATTAGATTACACCAACGGAACACGTAAAACTTGGTTGTTTTCTGCAACCTTTCCCGAAGAAATACAGCGTATTGTTACCACCTATATGAAAGGAGATATTGCTAGGGTTGAAGTAAATAAAAATGCGTTGGTTAATGCCAATATTTCACATCAATATAAGTTGACTTCCGTTAAGAATAAATTAGATGTATTAATTCAGCTATTAGAAGAAAAAGGCGAGGAGCGAGGCATTATTTTTTGTAGAACTAAATTAGGTACACAAAAATTAGCAGCCGAGTTAAAGGAAGAAGGTTTTTCAGTTGGTGCTTTAGAAGGTGATATGCAACAAAAAGAGCGTGATAAAGTTATGCGAGCTTTTAAAAAAGAAAACTTGCAGTATATGGTTTCTACCGATGTTTCTGCACGTGGTATTGATGTGCAAGGTTTAGGTTTTATTGTACATCATCAATTACCTGAAAAAATGGAATATTATACCCATAGAAGTGGTAGAACTGCTCGTGCTGGGAAATCTGGTTATTCCATTGCATTGATATTACCAAGTGAGTTGCAACAAGTTTATGATATTGAAAGTAAACTAGGTATTAAATTTGAGGAAGCATAATGAATAAACAAATCATTTTTAAAGAAAGACCAGTTGGACTACCAAATAAAAACACTTGGCAATTAGAAGAAAATGAAATTCCTTCACTAAAAGAAGGAGAAGTATTAATTCAACAACATTACATTTCACTAGATCCAGCAATGCGAGGTTGGATGAATGAAGGTAAATCCTACATTGCACCTGTTGAAATTAATGAGGTAATGCGTGCAGGATCCATAGGAATCGTTATAAAAACGAATAAACACCCAAAATATAAAATAGGAGATTGTCTAACTGGTTGGGGTGGCGTACAGCAATATGTGGCCACTACAGGTGGAAATTGGTATCAAGTGGATGTTAACTTAGCATCAATGCCATTGTATTTAAGTACTTTAGGGATGCCAGGTATGACAGCGTATTTTGGAATTTTGAAAGTCGGTAAAATTAAAGAAAATGAAATTGTTTTGGTCTCAGGAGCTGCGGGAGCCGTTGGTAGTATTGTAGGTCAGATAGCAAAAATAAAAGGCTGTAGAGTAATTGGTATTGCTGGCGGAAAAGATAAATGCGACTATTTAATAAATGAATTAGGGTTTGATGCTGCTATAGATTATAAATCCGAAGATGTTGTACAGTCTATAAAAGAACATTGTCCAAAAGGGGTTGATGTGTTTTTTGATAATGTTGGTGGCGAAATATTAAATGCTGCTTTAACTCGATTAAAAATGCATGCTAGAATTGTTATCTGTGGAGCAATTTCGCAATACAATAATAAAAAAGAGGTCACAGGACCAAGTAATTATTTAGCCTTACTGGTTAGTAGAGCAACTATGCAAGGTATGGTTGTAATGGATTATGCTTCCGAATATGGACTTGCAGCTAAAGAAATGGGTGCTTGGATGCAACAAGGAAAATTAAAAAGTAGAGAAGCTATTTATACTGGTATTGAAAACTTTTCGACAACTTTTTCTCGTCTTTTTACAGGTGATAAAAAAGGAAAATTAGTTTTGAAAGTCATTAAATGAATTTAATTTATAGTTTAGATATCATCGGAACATTTGCATTTGCGGTAAGTGGTGCACTTGTTGCTTCTAAAAAAAAATATGATTTATTTGGTGTCGTAATAATTGCTTTTGTTACAGCAGTTGGTGGCGGAATGATGCGCGATGTATTGATAAATTACCATCCCATAAATTGGATTGGTGATTTAAATTATATTTGGACAATCCTAATTGCTGTAGTCTTTACTTTTTTGTTTAAAAGTAAAATAGCACCTTGGAGTAAAACCATGTTTATTTTTGACACTATCGGTATCGCAGTTTTTACCTTATTGGGTACCGAAAAAGGATTGAATTTCGGTTTGCATCCTTTTATTGCAGTGGTTATGGGAGTTGTGTCTGCTGTTATGGGTGGTGTATTGCGTGACGTATTAACACAAAAAATACCATTAATTTTTAAGAAAGAAATTTACGCGTTAGCTTGTTTTATAGGCGCTTTTGTGTTTTTATTATTGAATGAATTTAAAATTAAGATTGAATTTCAGTACATAGCAACCATATTAACTATTTTAATAATTCGTATCATTGCTGTGAAATATAAACTCAAACTACCAATAATAAAAGAAGATATTTTTGGTAAGTCATTTAAAAATTAAAATATGGGATTGACAAATAATGATATAATGAAAAAATTACGCGTAGCACATAAATTACGCGATACGGATATTGTGAAAATTTTAGATTTAGTCGATTTTAAAGTCACTACCAGTGAATTAGGTGCTATTTTTAGACGAGAAGGACATCCAAAATATATGGAGTGTGGCGATCAAATTTTACGTAATTTTTTAAATGGATTGGTTATTCATTTACGTGGACCAATGCCAAAAAAGCCTTCAAAATAGGGAACAAAGATTTCTTTTTTGCTATATAGAAGTAACTTATTTATAGTTAATTTTTTGTTTAGTATTTTTTTTTTAAATATTTTAGCAAACATAACAATTATACTAATAATATAAAACACTTTTATAATGCTTAAAAAACTACTTTTATTCTTCGTTCTATTAGGAACACTTACCATGTTTGGTCAAAATACTTGGCAAAAAACAACTCTAAATGAAAAAGACAATGTTGTATTTATTGCATCGCATATGCCGTCAACGTACCATCTTTTTTCTTTAGATCTTGAAAAAATCAAATTAGAATTACAAGACGTGATGAAAAGCGAAAATAGTTCCATTAGAGATGCAACTACAATTATTAGCTTCCCTAATGAACAAGGAGAATTACAAAAATTTAAAATGTTAGAAGCTTCTATAATGGAAGATGAGCTAGTAGAAAAATTTCCAATGATTAAAACATATATCGGGCAAGGCATAGATGATCCAACAGCAACATTACGTATGAGTATTGGTACGGGTGGTTTGCATGTTATGGTATTAGCTGCCGATAAAACAGCTTTAATGATAGACCCATATACTAAAAATAGAGATAAGTATATTGTTTATGCTTCGGGTAATTTACCTGCTTTAAATGAGTTTACTTGTGAAGTAATTGACGATGGCTTAATAGAAGAAAATTCTAGTACTGATTTTTCAACTAAAAATGCCATAGATGGTAAAATGAGAGAATATAGGCTTGCAGTTGCATGTACTATTGAATATTCAGCATATCATTTAACTAACCAAGGAGTTTCTGCTGGCGCAAGTTTAGCCGTAAAAAAAGCAGCAGTATTGTCTGCTATTGTTACTACAATAAATAGAGTTACTGGTATTTATGAGAGAGAAACTGGTGTGAAATTTGTTCTTGTTGGGAATAATACAAGTATTATCTTTATTAATTCAGATAATTTTACAAATAACAATGCCAATGCACTTATAGTCGAAAGTCAAACCCAAATAGTAAATATGATAGGATTAAATAATTTTGATGTTGGTCATACCTTTAGTACAGGTGGTGGCGGATTAGCATCATTAGGGTCTATTTGTTATACCAATGCAAAAGCTAAAGGTATTACTGGTTCATCAAACCCTATTGGAGATTTTTATAATGTGGATTATGTAGCTCATGAAATTGGACATCAATTTGGTGCAGATCATACATTTAACACGACAACTAGTACTAATTCATGTGGAGCGCAACGAAATTTTAGTACAGCTGGTGAACCTGGTGGCGGAACTACCATAATGGCATATGCTGGTATTTGTGGTGGCGCTAATGTACAAGCAAACTCAGATGCTTACTTCCATCATTTTAGTTTACAACAGATTTATGCTAGAATTACTACTTCACCTGCATGTGCAAGTATAACTAATACAGGAAATAATGAACCTACTGCTAACGCAGGTTCCAATAAAACAATTCCAAAAGGTACAGCATATATTTTAGAGGGTTCTGCAACCGATTCTGATGGAGATGCAATTACTTATTGTTGGGAGCAAATAGATACAGCTCATGCTCCAGAACCATTAAATTCTACGACTACAGTAGGTCCTGTTTATAGATCATTATTACCAACGACTTCTTCAAATAGGTTTATGCCTGCTTTTGGTACCGTTTTAGGAGGTAGTTTACAATCTGCTTGGGAAGTAACTCCCATAGTAGGAAGAACTATGAATTTTAGATTAACAACAAGAGATAATAGAGCAGATGGTGGGCAATCAAAATCCGATGCTACACAAATTATCGTTTCAGGAACTGCAGGCCCATTTATAGTAACTTCACAAACAACTTCGGAGTCTTGGCTAACTGGAGAAAATAAAACTATTACTTGGAATGTCGCTGGTACAGGCTTAGGTGGTGTTAATGCAGCTAATGTGCAGATACTATTAGTAGATAGTTCTGGTAATGAGCTTTCAGAATTACTCGCAAGTACACCAAATAATGGTTCAGCTACTATAACAGTTCCCAATATAGTAAGTAGTGCGTCTAGAATAATGGTAAAAGGAGTTAATAATATATTTTATGCTATAAATGGTGCTAATTTAAATATTAATTCAGATACTTCATGTATAACTTTATGTGCTTCAACTGGAAATAATACTAACAATTATGATTATGTAATTAATTCAGTTATATTTAATACAATTAGTAAGACTTCTTCGAATTTACACAATCCATACTCGGATTACACTTCTACATCAACAAATATTGTGACTAATACTAGTTATGATTTAATGATAAGTCAATATACTCTTGGAGGTAATTACCCTTCAAGTGCAGTTGTTTGGTTTGATTGGAATAAAGATTGCATATTTAACACATCTAATGAAGAGTATCGTTTTCCTAATCCAATTAATAATACTTCACCTGTAACATTAAGTATACAGGTTCCTTCAAGCGCTTCTTCAGGAAATGTAACGATGAGAATATCATTGAGAAATACTAATGCGAGTATTTATAATAGTCCTTGTGATACAGGGTTTATTGGTGAAACCGAAGATTATACAGTTGTTGTTACAAATACCTCATCAATAAGCGATTTAAATAACTTTTCTTTATTTTCAATTACACCAAATCCAAATAATGGAGAATTTTCTATAAAATTACAATCCGATGAAATAAAAGATATTTCTGTTAAAATGTTTGATATAATTGGTCGTCAGGTATATAACAAAACGTATGTTAATAATCAATCTACATTTAATACTAATATAAAATTGGGGTCAATTCAATCAGGAACTTACTTAGTGTCCATTTCTGATGGAATTCGATTTAATACCAAGAAAATTATTATTAAATAATCATACGAATTATTACAAATGCCCAACTTGATTAGTTGGGTATTTTTTTTAAACTAAACTATACATATGAAATAGGGTCAGATATAAAAGTTGGGGATTAATGTTATTTTTGTTTTCAAAAACATATAA
>CAZOQL010000095.1:0-9795 GCA_964582005.1 uncultured Flavobacteriaceae bacterium
TCATTCCAATTACGCCATTGATGTCCATAAACAGGTCCTAAATTACCATTTTCATCCGCCCAAGCATTCCAAATTTTAACACCATTTTTTTGTAAATAACCAATATTTGTATCGCCTTTTAAAAACCAAAGTAATTCGTGTATAATGGATTTTAAATGTAATTTTTTAGTCGTTAACATCGGAAAACCATCTGCTAAATTAAAGCGCATTTGATAGCCAAAAACACTTTTTGTTCCTGTACCAGTTCTATCTCCTTTTGCGATACCGTTTTTTTGAACGTGTTTTATTAAATCTATATATTGTTGCATTTTTTATAAAAAAATTAAATTTTAACCAAGTAACATTCCAGCAATGGTTGCAGATAATAAAGAAGCTAATGAGCCACCAATTAACGCTTTTATACCAAATTCTGATAGTGTTTTTCGTTGCCCAGGTGCTAAGGAACCTATACCGCCAATTTGAATACCAATGGAAGCAAAATTAGCAAAACCACATAACATATATGTTGCCATTACAACAGATTTATTATACGTTAAATGCGTAGCATTTGCGGTGTTTTTTAAATCTGATAATTGAATATAACCAACAAATTCACTTGCAGCAAGTTTCACACCAAGTAGTTGTCCCATAAGCATCACATCTTCTTTGGCAACTCCAATCATCCACATTAACGGAGCGAAAATAGTACCTAATATTGCTTCTATAGAGAATTTTTGATATGGTGTATTTATAGCCATCCAATCATTTAAATTTGTAATATCACCAACCCAACCAAGTATGCCATTTAACATAGCAATTAAAGCTACAAAAACCAATAACATAGCTGCTACATTGGCTGCTAATTTTAAACCTTCGGTAGTTCCGTTAGAAATAGCATCTAATATATTTGTTCCTATTTTATCTTGTGAAACTACAATATTAGTATCAATTTTTTCAGTTTCAGGATATAGCATTTTAGAAATAACAATTGCACCAGGCGCTGCCATTACTGAAGCTGCTAATAAATGTTTTGCCCAAATTATTTCTTGAGCTTTATCACCATTTCCTAAAAACCCAATATAAGCTGCTAAAACACCACCAGCAACAGTTGCCATTCCGCCAATCATTACCAATAATATTTCAGACTTAGTCATTTTTTCGAGGTAAGCTTTAATCATCAAAGGTGCTTCGGTTTGTCCTAAAAAAATATTACCTGCAACAGATAAACTTTCTGCTCCAGAAATGCCTAATAATTTAGTTAATGCCCAAGCTAATACTTTAACAATTTTTTGAATAATTCCTAAATAAAACAATAAAGAAGTTAAAGCTGCAAAAAAGATAATTGTTGGCATTATTTGAAAAACAAAAATAAAACCATACGATTCAATATTCATTAATCCTCCAAATAAAAATTCACTACCAGCTCTTGTATAATTTAATATATTGATAAAAATATTTCCTATAAATTCAAAAATTGCTTGAATAAAGGGGATTTTTAATACACCAATAGCTAATAAAAGTTGTGCTAATAATCCTAAACTAACCGTTTTCCATTTTATTTTTTTTCGATTAGAGCTTAATAAATAAGCCAATAGTACCAAAAAAGCCATACCAATGACTCCTCGGAAAATAGAATTTGCTGAAATTCCTTGATTTGGTATTAATTCTTGTGCATTTCCAGAAATAAAACTCAAGAACATTAGTAATGTTATTTTTATTTTCATATTAGTTCTTTCTATAAATAATTATTAATTATTTTCTACTATCAATTTCATCTCTAATTTTCGCAGCTTGTTCATAATCTTCATTAGTCACTGCATTTTTTAACATGGTATTTAGTTCTTCTAAACTATTCGTTAAAAAATCATTATCCATGGAATCGTCTTCATTATTCATTTCTTGCAAGTCTTCTTCAAACTCAATTTTCATTTTTTTATCAATTTCCTCTTTTGCTTTTAAAAAAATACCTGCTTTATCTAAAATATTTTTATGGGTAAAAATTGGCGCATTAAAACGTGTTGCTAATGCGATTGCATCAGATGTTCTCGCATCAATAATTTCTTCGACTTTATCTTTTTCACAAATTAAACTAGAATAAAAAATACCATCTACTAATTTATGAATAATTACTTGTTTTATTTTAATACGATACACATCTGCAAAGGTTTTAAATAAGTCATGTGTTAATGGTCGTGGAGGTTTTATTTCTTTTTCCAATGCAATTGCAATGGCTTGCGCTTCAAATGAACCAATAATTATAGGTAAAGTTCTTTCGCCATCAACTTCTTTTAACACTAAAGCGTATGCGCCGCTTTGGGTTTGACTATAAGAAATTCCTTTTATATCTAATCGTATTAAACTCAAATTTATTAATTTTTACTTAATGGTTTTTATTAAATTACAAAGTCTGATAAAAACAGATTCCCGTTTCCGAAAATTTCGGTACGGGAATGACAGTTAATTATAAACAGCCTTTTCCAAGGCACAATTTAATAAAAATATTGTGTTTACACTTATTTTAAAGTGTAAGTTTTTTAATTATTATGAATGTGAAAATTAATTATTTGCTTTAAAAGCTTTTAAGCTCTCTATTAATTTTGGCACAACTTCAAAGGCATCGCCAACAATACCATAATCTGCCGCTTTAAAGAAAGGTGCTTCAGGATCTGTATTGATAACCACTTTAACCTTAGAAGCATTTATACCAGCTAAATGCTGTATGGCACCAGAAATACCTATGGCAAAATATAAATTAGAAGCTACTTGTTTTCCTGTTTGACCAACATGTTCTTCGTGTGGTCTCCAACCTAAATCGGATACTGGTTTTGAACAAGCAGTTGCAGCTCCAAGAACCGCTGCCATCTCTTCAATCATTGCCCAGTTATCTCCACTTTTTAAGCCTCTTCCTGCTGAAACTACTATATCTGCATCTGCAATAGTAACTTTTCCTGAAGTTTTTTCTATACCTGTAGAGGTTATTTTACTATCCGAAAAATCCATAGAAAAATCACTTACTTGACTAGTAACAGGGTTTTCTATCAATCCAAAAGAATTTTTTGCTACACCAATTACTTTTTGTTCTGTGTTAATTTCGGTAAAATTAAAAGCTTTGTTAGAAAACGCTTTTCTTTTTACTGTAAATGGAGTTATTTCTACTGGCAATGCAACAACATTTGAAGCATAGCCTGCGTCTAGTTTTGCAGCAACTAAAGGAGCTAAATATGCACCATTAGCGCTAGAATCTACGATTACAATTACAGTATTTTCTTGTTTAGAAACGCCCACTAAAAAGTCTGCCCAGATTGCTGGATCCGTAGTTTTTAAATTTTCACTTTTTGAAATAATTATTTTTTCGGCACCATATTGTGATAATGGTGTAATATCTTCTACGAAAGCAGTAGCAACAACCATATTGGTTTGCATTTGTTCTGCTAATTTTTTTCCGTAAGAAACAACCTCTAAAGCTGTTTTTTTAAACTTTCCTTCCGTCGATTCGGCAAAAACTAATATTGACATTTTTTTGGTCTTTGGTCGTTTAAGATAAGTAAAAACGACAATTAATATTTTTTATTTTTTTAAATGGAATACTCTAAATTACTTTAGCTTCATTGTGTAATAAATCAACTAATTCGGCTACATTACTAGCGTCTATCATTCTACAAGCTGATTTTTCCGCTGGCTTTTCGAAACTTTTCGAGTTCGTTTTAGCATCACAAGCAACAGGATCAACAACAGTTAATGGTTTTTTACGAGCCATCATTATGCCTCTCATATTTGGTATGCGCAAATCACTTTCGTTTACGATTCCCTTTTGACCTGCAATTACTAATGGTATTTTGGTAGCTAAGATTTCTTTTCCACCATCAATTTCTCTTGAAACAATTGCATTATCGCCTTCAATTTCAAGACCAACACATGCGTTAACAAAACTAAAATTTAAAATACCTGCTAAAATGCCAGGTACCATTTGTCCATTATAATCGATAGACTCTTTACCTGCTAAAATAACATCGTAAGAACCATTTTTAACGACTTCCGCCAATTGTTTTGCAACAAAAAAACCATCAGTAGCTAATGCATTTACTCTAATTGCATTATCTGCACCTATAGCCAAACATTTTCGTAAGGTTGCTTCGGTAGACGCCTCACCTACATTTACAACAGTTACGCTTGCACCTTGTTTTTCTTTTAACCACATTGCTCGTGTTAAACTATACTCGTCATGTGGGTTTATAACATATTGCACACCATTGGTGTCAAATTTAGTATCACCATCGGTGAAATTTATTTTTGATGTTGTATCTGGTACGTGGCTTATACAAACTAATACTTTCATGTTTTATTTTTTTAAACTAATTTACTTTTTAGATGTTCCAAATTTACTTCTTTTTTTTGAAATATACTATGCGTGCATAATAAATTTTATTTATTTTTGATTCGTTTTTTAAAACGTGAATTATTTATATCAAAATATGTATTTTTGCACTTCATACTTTAGATAAAAACAATATGAAAACAATTCAATTTAGAGAAGCTATTGCAGAGGCAATGAGTGAAGAGATGCGTAGAGATGAAAGCGTATATTTAATAGGTGAAGAAGTAGCGGAATATAATGGTGCTTATAAAGCATCTAAAGGTATGTTAGCCGAATTTGGTGAAAAACGCGTAATTGATTCTCCTATTGCTGAATTAGGTTTTGCTGGTATAGCTATTGGATCAACAATGACAGGTACAAGACCAATTGTTGAATATATGACGTTTAATTTTTCTTTGGTTGGTATAGATCAAATAATTAATAATGCGGCAAAAATTCGGCAAATGAGTGGCGGACAATTTCCTTGCCCTATTGTATTTAGAGGCCCAACTGGTTCTGCAGGTCAACTAGGCGCAACACATTCACAAGCTTTTGAAAATTGGTTTGCAAATACACCTGGTTTAAAAGTAATTGTACCTTCTAATCCATACGATGCTAAAGGTTTATTGAAAGCCGCTATTAGAGATGATGATCCTGTAATTTTTATGGAGTCAGAACAAATGTATGGCGATAAAGGCGAAGTACCAGAAGGCGAATATATTTTACCGATTGGTGTTGGAGAAATAAAAAGAGAAGGAACCGATGTTACAATCGTTTCTTTTGGAAAAATAATTAAAGAGGCTTACAAAGCAGCTGTTATTTTAGAAGAAGAAGGTATTTCCGTAGAAATTATTGATTTAAGAACAGTAAAACCAATGGATAATGAAATTATTTTAACTTCGGTTAAAAAAACAAATCGTTTGGTTATTTTAGAAGAAGCTTGGCCATTTGCATCGGTTTCGTCTGAAATTACTTTTATGGTTCAAGACAGGGCTTTTGATTATTTAGATGCTCCTATTAAAAGAATTACCACAGCAGATACGCCAGCACCATATTCTCCAGTATTATTAGAAGAATGGATGCCAAATGCTAGTGATGTAGTTAAAGCAGTTAAAGCAACACTTAACAGATAACACTTAATTTTATAAATTATAACAATCCTTTTATTACCCAATAGAAGGATTGTTATTTATAATAAAGGAATGATTTTTGTTGTAAACTCATTTCAGATTTAAAATGAAAAAATGAAAAAGTACTTATTTTCCATCTTATTACTTTCTACAAGTATTTTATTTTCTCAAACTAAAGTAAAAGGAATTATTTTAGATGAAGAAAATGAACCCATAGCCTTTGCGAATGTAATTTTTAAAAATTCGGTAAAAGGAACTACTTCTGATGAAAACGGAAAGTTTTATTTAGAATCTAAAAAAACTTACAAAGAATTAGAAATTTCTTTTTTAGGGTTTGAATCAAAAATCCTTACTTTAAAAGCGGTTAATTATGGTTTAGAAATTATTTTAAAAGAGTCAGGTGCTGATTTAAAGGAAGTAGTTCTTTATTCGGGTAGAGTAAAGCGAAAAGGAAACCCTGCAATTGCTATCCTTAAAAAAATGTGGAAAAAGGAACGTAAAAATGGCATCTATCTTTTTGACCAATATGAGTTTGATAAATACGAGAAAATTGAATTTGATATGAATAATATCGATGAGGAATTTAAGAAAAGACGTATGTTTAAAGGTATGGAGTTTATTTTTGATAAAGTAGATACTTCTAATATAACTGGTAAAACGTATCTGCCGTTTTTTATAAATGAATCTATTTATAAAAAATACGGTCAAAATGTAACTCCAAAAAGAGAAAGAGAAGAACTTTTGGCAAATAAAAATTCTGGTTTTGAAAATAACCAAAATATCAATGAATTTTTAAAACAATTATATGCAGACTATAATATATATGATAATTATATTCGAATTTTTGATAAAAGTTTTACTAGCCCACTTTCAAAAACAGGACCATTTGTATATAATTATGTTTTAACAGATAGCTCATTTATTGATAATAAATGGTGTTATAACATTGTTTTTTATCCGAAGAGAAAAAATGAATTGACTTTTAAAGGAGATTTTTGGGTAAACGACACCACTTTTGCTGTTAAAAAAATTCAAATGGCTGCCACAAGAAGTGCTAATATAAATTGGGTGAAGGAAATCTATATTGAACAAGAGTTTGAAGTGGTAAGTGATTCGGTTTTTTTAATAAAAAGAGATCATATGATGTCCGATTTCTCGTTAACCAAAAAAGATTCGGATCGTGGTATTTATGGTAGAAGAACTACCATGTTTAACAATTATAAATTTAACATAGAAAAAGAAAAAGGTTTTTATAACAAGCGTAAAGTGTCTGATTATGACGAATCTATCTACAATCATTCAAAAGAATTTTGGACGAAAAACCGAATGGAAAAATTAAATGATGATGAAGAAGGTATCTATAAAATGTTAGACACTTTAAAAACCAATAGACGTTTTAAACAACTTTATAGTCTTACCGAAATACTAGCTTCTGGTTATTGGCAATTCATACCAGGTTTTGATTTTGGTCCAATTTACTCAGTCATTGGAAAAAATGATGTTGAAGGAACTCGTGTAAGAATAGGAGGAAGAAGTTTTGTAAACCAATCCGATAGATTTAGAGTAAATGGTTTCTTAGCATATGGTTTTGGAGATAAAAGATTTAAATACGGCATTGGTGCTAGGTATTTATTAAATAGAAAAAACCGATTAACAGTATCTTTAGCAAAACGAAATGATGTTGAGCAAACAGGTGTAAGTTTAACCACATCAAACGATGCTTTGGATAGGAGTTTTGCATCCGCAGCTTTATTTTCAAGGGGTGAAAATTATAGATTAACCAAATTAGATTTAAATAATTTTGGTATTGGTATGGAGGTTTTCGAAAATTTCAATGTTCGGTTAGGTACAACTTATAAAACCTTAGAATCTGCTGCGCCAGATAAATTTAATGTAGATTATTTGGATGCTAGTGGTGCTATACAATCTACTATAAAACAAACCGAAGTAGATGTTACTATAAAATACACACCTGGTAGAAAAAGAGGTGGCTTTGGTGTGGATCAATATACTTTAAATGGTGGTAGATTCCCTATTTTCCATGTAAGTTATACCAAAGGAATAAAAGGCGTTTTAGATAGTGATTTTGATTATCAAAAATTACAATTTTATTACCAACAACGTTTTCAAATTGGCGCTTTTGGTAAACTAAAGTATGTTGTTGAAGTTGGTAAAACTTTTGGCAACGTACCTTTATCGTTATTAGATGTTGTTCCAGGAAATCAATCGCCATTTATGGCTCGTAGAACTTTTGATTTGTTAGATTATTATGAGTTTGTAACCGATCAATACGCTTCTATACACTTAGATCATAATTTTAACGGTCGTATTTTCTCTAAAATACCATTAATTAAAAAATTAAATTTAAGAGCAGTTGTTGGTGCTCGTGCGGTTATAGGATCAGTTTCGGATAGTAATATTGCAATGAACGCATCCTCTTTTATGTATAATTCTCCTGAGAAACCATACTGGGAATATCACGTAGGAGTTGACAATATTTTTAAACTTTTACGAATAGATTTTGTTTTTAGAGGCAATTACAGAACCATACCAAATGCTACAAATTTTGCAATTAAAGGAGGAATTAATTTTTATTTCTAAAACGTAATTCCCTTTTAAATTTTGGTTACTTTATTGGATTTTAATTGGTAAGCCTCACCACTTTCTAAACAAGTAGCAACACCTTTTTCATTAAACTCTAAACGATGTCCATATTCGCTAATCCAACCAATTTGTTTGGAAGGATTACCGACTACAAGAGCAAACGGCAAAACCTCTTTGGTGACAACAGCGCCAGCACCAATAAAAGCATATTTACCAATATTATTGCCACAAACAATGGTTGCATTGGCGCCAATACTCGCTCCTTTTTTAACGATAGTTTGTACGTATTCTTCTTTGCGAATTATAGCACTTCTTGGGTTTATTACATTGGTAAAAACCATAGATGGTCCTAAAAACACATCGTCTTCACAAATAACGCCAGTATAAATAGATACATTATTTTGTACCTTTACATTATTACCTAAAATAACCTTAGGGGAAATAACCACATTCTGTCCTAAATTACAATTTTCTCCTAAGGTACTATTGGACATAATATGACTAAAATGCCAAATTTTTGTACCAATTCCTATTTTACAATTAGCATCTATAACAGCGGTTTTGTGCGCAAAATAATTTATATTCATCATCTATTTAAATGCAACTTTAGTTAGTAATCACTATTATTCTCTTTCCCTAAATATATTTTTAAAGCAGACGAGGTTCCTATTCTACTAACGCCCATTTCTACCATTTTTACTGCATCTTCAAAACTTTTAACGCCACCAGCAGCTTTTGCTGATAATGGTTTTGAATTAGCAACAATTAATTCCATTGCTTCAAAGGTTGCCCCAGCAGGTTTCCCATTGGTAGGTTTATAAAAGCCAGTAGAAGATTTTACAAAAACTTTTTTTACTTGATCTATACTAAAATTAGCTAATACAACATCTCTAATTAATTGTGAAATAGTAACAATTTGTGTATCATTTAAAGCAGCTACTTCAATAATCCATTTTACAATTTTATGATGATGTAAACCAATTTCGGTACCTTTTAAAACTTCATCTTTAATCAATTCTATTTCGCCATTTTTAAAAGCCTCGTAATTTATTACAAAATCTAAATCATCTACTCCTGCATCTATCGCTTTTTTAGCTTCTACTAATTTAGAAGA
The DNA here is from genome assembly GCA_964582005.1 of uncultured Flavobacteriaceae bacterium. GTDB lineage: Bacteria > Bacteroidota > Bacteroidia > Flavobacteriales > Flavobacteriaceae > S010-17. The sequence goes on from CAZOQL010000095.1 coordinate 9,182, forward strand.
TATGGTGTTTGTACCTTCATGAAAGCCAATAACAGTTCCTACAGTTACGTTACTTTTAGCGTCTGCAATCATTTGTTTTGCTAAGGTAACAAATTCAGGTCTAATCATTACCAAAACAAATTGGTACTTAATTGCTTCCAAAATTAAATTACGAACATTTTGTTCGGTTTCTTGCGTACTAATTCTTGCTTGATTAGCAGTTTTTAAATACGTAGAGTCTAAATATTTATTTACTTCCATAAGTATTGGTTTAATATTTACAAAGGTACGTTTTATAAAAAAACTACCAAAAGGTTAATTACATCTTATGGTAGTTTTACTTTGTATTTTATGATGAAACTCTAATCTTCAACCATAAATACAATTGGCAAATTATAACGAACTTTTACATTTTTAAAACGTTGCTTTGCAGGAATCATTTTTGGTAATTGTGCAATGACGCGTTTAGCTTCTTTTTCTAAACTTTTATGTGGTGCTGCAATTTTAACATTGGTAATATTCCCTTTTTCATCAATAACAAATTGTACTCGTATTTTCTTTTTGCCTGGGTTTAAACCTAAAGTTTGCGCTAATTCTGTATTAAATTTTCTAGTAATATGTTTACTCATTTTTTT
>CAZOQL010000096.1:0-9641 GCA_964582005.1 uncultured Flavobacteriaceae bacterium
ACAGGAGCAGCAACATTTCTTGGTAAACCAGAAGATGGTGCTAAGTGCATTCTAAAACCTGGACCTGCATTTACTTCTAAAACTGCTCCGCCAGTTTCAGATAAAGGTTTTGTAATATCGCTTGTCATAATATCTACACCACAAATATCAAGATCAATAATTTTAGAAATTCGTTCGACCATAGATACATTTGCAGGATGTACAATATCGGTTACATCTTCAGAAGTTCCGCCTGTACTTAGATTTGCAGTATCTTTTAAAATAAGCATTTCGTCTTTTTTAATAATTGAATCTAGAGTATAACTCGCATCTTTAATCAATTTTTTAGTTAACTCGTTCACCGTAATTTTAGTTAAGACATTTTCATGACCATAACCTCTTCGCGAATCTTCATTTACTTTATCAATTAATTCTTGAATAGTCGATTTTCCATCGCCAACAACATTTGCTGGTGTTCTAACTGCTGCTGCAACCAATTGATTATTAATAACTAACAATCTAAAATCACGACCCGTAATAAATTTTTCAACAATGATTGCGCCACTTTTAGAACTGTTTTTTGCAATATGAAAAGCAGTTAAGGCATCTTCGTAATTATTAATATCTACGGTAATTCCACGACCATGATTACCATCAATTGGTTTTAAAACTAACGGAAAACCTACGTAATCACAAGCATCTTTTAAACTTCTTTCTCTTCGGATTATATCACCTTTTGGCACTTCAACTTCGGCTTGTTCTAATAAATATTTGGTATCTTCTTTATCGCAAGCTATTTCTACGCCAATACTACTTGTTTCACTGGTTACCGTTGCCTGAATTCTTTTTTGATTTGCGCCATAACCCAATTGACATAAAGAGTATTTGTTTAATCGAATCCAAGGGATTCCTCGTGCTTCTGCTTCTTCAATAATAGAACCTGTACTTGGTCCTAAACGAACATCTTCTCTAATTTCTCGCATTTCTTGAATATCCGATGCTAAATCGTAGGTTGCATCGGCTATTAATGCCTCACAAATACGTACGGCAGATTTTGCTGCAAATCGTCCGACATCTTCTTCTAAATAAGAAAAAACCACATTATAAACGCCTTCTTCACCATAACCTCTTGTTCTACCAAAACCCGTATCCATTCCAGCTAATGTTTGGGTTTCTAAAGCTATATGTTCTATAATATGCCCCATCCAAGTGCCTTCTTCTACACGTTGAAAAAAACCACCTTTACAACCTACAGAACAACGATGTTCAATCATTGTTGGAAACATTTTTTCTAAGCGTTCTCTAAATCCATCAATTTTATTGGAAGGTTTTTTCTCCATTTCTTGAAGATCTAAAACCATTACAATTAATTTATGTCTTTTAATTGACCAATAATTTGGTCCTCGCATAGCGTTGATAGTTCTAATTTCCATAAAATCTGATTTAGTTAATTGAATGAGAAAGATATTAAAAAAAGGAATACTTCATAAACTTTATTTAGTTTATTTTCGCAACTTAATTTTTTTATACAATGAAATCAATAAAAGGCACGTTAATTCCTATAGGCGGAAATGAAGATAAAGGTTCTCATAGCGAAAATGAAAATTACACTTTAGAGTTTATTGAAGAAGGAATTTTATGGCACGTAGTTAGAGAATCTGGTGGTGTTGATGCTAAAATTGTAGTCATTCCAACAGCATCTAGTATTCCAGTTGAGGTTGGCGAAATGTATTTAAAAGCTTTTAAAAAATTAAAATGTTCTAATGTTACTATTTTAGATATTAGAAGTAAAGAAGATTCTGAAAAAAAAGAAGCAATAACTTTAATTAAAGAAGCAAATTGTATTATGTTTTCTGGTGGAAATCAATCTAAAATTACCGATAGAATTGGTGGTACATCCATTCATAGAATACTAGTAGAACGTTATCAAAATGAGAAAGGATTTGTAATTGCAGGTACTAGTGCTGGCGCAATGGTTATGGCTACTCAAATGATTGCTGGCGGTTCTGCAACAGAATCTTTTATTAAAGGTGCCGTAACTATGTATAAAGGTTTAGATTTAATTCCAGAACTTATTATTGATACTCATTTTATTCAAAGAGGTCGTTTTGGAAGACAATCTGAAGCCGTTGCTAAATTTCCTAACCTTATTGGTTTTGGTCTAGCCGAAGATACAGGTCTTATTATAAAAAATGGTAACGATTGTACCGTTATTGGATCGGGAATGGTCATTGTTTTTGACGGAAGTTCTTTAACGCATAATAACGAAAAATTATTAGAAGAAGGTACGCCAATGACTATGGCAAATTTAACAATTCATGTGTTATCTAATAGTGATATGTACCATATTAAAGAACGAAAGGTAGAAGTTTTAGCTATTGATGCGCCTTTTGTATAGAACAAAATTCTATTTGTAAATCAAAACCTTTTCTTCACCATTGGATGATTTACTTGCGCGATACATACCTTCTGTATTAAAAGGCATACTTATATTTCCTTTAGTATCTATGGCAATTAAACCGCCATCACCACCAATTTCTAAAATTCGCTTGTGAATTACTTCACTTGCAGCTTCGTTTACCGATAAGTTTTTAAATTCCATTAAACAAGAAACATCATACGCTACGACACCGCGAATAAAATATTCACCAGATCCTGTACAAGAAACAGCACAGGTTTTATTATTGGCATAATTTCCTGCTCCAATCATTGGGCTATCGCCTACTCTACCAAATTTTTTATTGGTCATTCCACCAGTTGATGTTGCGGCAGCTATATTGCCATTTTTATCACAAGCTACTGCGCCAACAGTACCAAATTTAGAATCTTTTTTTACGGAATGATCTAATTGAAAACTATCTGTATCTCTTATTTCTACCCATTGCTTATAACGTAATTCATCATAAAAATAAGCATCCTTTTCTAGTATGTAATTTTGAGATTTAGCAAATTCCATAGCGCCATCACCTGCTAAAAAAACATGCTCACTTTTATCCATAACATCTTTAGCTAAGGATATTGGGTTTTTAATACCACTTATTAAAGAAACTGCTCCTGCATTAAGCGTTTTTCCGTCCATAATAGAAGCGTCCATTTCGTGAGAACCTTTTGCTGTAAATACTGCGCCTTTTCCTGCATTAAATAGCGGTGAATCTTCTAAGGAAACTACTGATTTTTCAACCGCTTCTGTAGCTGAACCTCCATTTTTCAAAATAAAATAACCTGCATCTAAAGCTTTTTTTAAAGCTTCTTTATAAGCTTTTTCTAGTTTTGGAGTCATCATGCCTTTTACCAATGTTCCTGCTCCGCCGTGAATTGCTATAGAAAATGTATTCATTTACTTTATAAATTTACTTATTTATGTATTGAGTAAAATTAGTTGTTTTTTTAAAAAAGCAACTGTTTCAAAGCAACTAACCAACTTATCAAAATCTTCTTTAGTATTATATACGTGTGGTGAAACTCGTATGGCATTTCCTCTAAAAGAAACGTATATATTATTTTTGGTGAATTCTTTTTTTAGTTTTTCTAAATCTATATGTTCAGGTAAATAAATACCGAATAAATGACTAGATCTAAATTCTAAATCTTCAATAAAACAACCTAATTTTTGTAATGTTTCAATGGCGTTTTCTGAAATATTTTTACAATATTTTTGGATGTTTTTAGGTTGCCATGCTAGTAATTGTTCTAACGATTTAATTAGCATTGGTGTTAAGGTGAAATTACTCATTTCACCAACATTAAATCTTCCAGCTTTTGGTTGGTATTCGTCTTGATAATTCACTAAATCAGCAAAGTTTTTGCTGTTTTTACGATTTATCCAGTTCTCTTCAATAGGTTCTCCGTTACATAAAGTATCCGAATAATAAGCTAAACCAATAGAATAAGGGCCAAGTAACCATTTATAACCCGCACAAATTAATGCGTCTGGTTGAATTTCGTTAACCGAAAATGGTAATGCTCCAATACTTTGCGTACCATCAATAATAAGTAATGCCTTATGTTCTCTTGTTTTTTTACGAATTGCTTTTAAATCATAAAAAGTGCCATCACTCCAATGTATATTTGGTATTGCAACTACTTTCGTGTTTTTATTAATTAAATTTAAAAGGTTTTTATTCCAACTTTCACCTCTTCCTTTTTCTAATTTTGGTGCTTTACAAACGATGATTTTAGCTTGGTACTTTTTAGCTAATTTTTTCCAAGAATAAATGTTACTTGGAAACTGTTCGTCAATTACTAAAATTTCATCGTTTTTATCTAATATAATATTATTGGCTACCGAAGCAATTCCGTACGAAACCGAAGGGATTATTGCAATATTTTCATGAGTATCACAACCTACTAACTCAGCGAATAATTGCTTTACTTTTTTGGTATTGGTGAAAAAATCAGTACCTGTAATTTGAAAAGGTAAACATTTTGCACTAACAGATTTGTGTCCTTCTTTTTCCACTTCTTTTAAAAAAGGAGACATAAATGCACCGTTTAAATAGTGTACATCATTAGGTATTTTAAATTTGTCTTTTTGAAGTTTCATTAAAAGTTACCAGGTTTATTAGGATTCAATACTACTTTGAAAAGTATAATAGGCTCTTTTGGCTGCTATTTCTTCCGCTTTTTTCTTAGAAGTAGCTCTACCTTTAGATATTAATTTATCATCAATACATAATTTAACAGAAAAGTGCTTTATTTTCTCTTTCGCTTCTTCTTCATTAATATCAAAAAATATGCTTTTTTTGTTTTTTTGACACCATTCAATTAACACACTTTTGTAACTGGTTATTTTACCTTCTAATTGTGTAATATTTACATAAGGTTCAATTAATGTTTTTAAAATAAATTTTTCACATGCTAAATAACCTTTATCTAAATATACTGCTCCAACAAAGGCTTCGTAAATATTACCATAAATATTATCTCCAAATTTACGTTTCGAAATATTACTATCTACAAAAGTAATCAACTCTAAATTTTTACCAACCGTATTCAAATTGTTTCTACTTACAATTTTTGAGCGCATTTTTGTTAAATAACCTTCGTCTTTTTGAGGTGCCTCTTCGTATAAAAAAGCAGAGACTACAGTGTCTATAAATGCATCACCTAAAAATTCTAAACGTTCGTAATTATAAGCTTTACCATTAAATTCTTTTTTTGCAGAACTATGTGTAAAAGCTTTTTGATAATAAAATAAATCTTTGGGTTTATAGCCTAATATGGATTTAAGGAATAATAAAAACTCGGTATCTTGTAAAGTATGTGGTTTTTTTATTTTCTTAAAAAAAAGCATAAACTATTCTTCAATTTTTTTGAATAGTACACAAGCGTTATGTCCTCCAAAACCAAAAGTGTTACTAAGTGCTACTTTAACATCTCGTTTTTGCGCTTTATTAAATGTAAAATTCAATTTAGAATTTATATTTTCATCATCGGTAAAATGATTGATCGTTGGTGGAACAATACCATGTTTAATAGATAATATAGAAGCAATAGCTTCAATAGCACCAGCTGCACCTAATAAATGACCAGTCATTGATTTAGTAGAGTTTATATTTATGGTATACGCATGTTCTCCAAAGACTTTTACAATTGCTTTAGATTCCGCAATATCACCTAATCCAGTAGAAGTTCCATGCATATTAATAGCATCTACATCTTCGGGTTGTAAATTAGCATCTTTTAAGCAATTTTTCATCACTGCTAAAGCTCCCAAGCCTTCTGGATGTGGTGCTGTAATGTGATGTGCATCAGCAGATAAACCTCCGCCAAGTAACTCCGCATAAATTTTTGCACCTCTAGCTTTGGCGTGTTCGTATTCTTCTAAAATCAGTGCGCCTGCACCTTCGCCTAATACAAAACCATCGCGGTCTTTATCAAAAGGTCTTGAGGCTGTTTTAGGGTCGTTATTTCTTGTTGAAAGTGCGTGCATAGAATTAAAACCACCAACACCAGCAACTGTCACAGCAGCTTCCGATCCGCCAGTTACAAAAACATCTGCCATTCCTAAACGTATATAATTAAAAGAATCAATTAATGCATTTGCGGAAGATGCACAAGCCGAAACTGTAGCGAAATTTGGACCTCTAAGTCCATGTTTTATAGAAATTTGCCCTGGAGCAATATCTGCAATCATTTTTGGAATAAAAAACGGATTGAATTTTGGCGTTCCATCTCCTTTTCCGTGATATAATACTTCTTCTTGAAATGTTTCAATGCCACCAATTCCTGCACCCCAAATAACACCAATACGATCTAAATCTTCTTTTTTGAAATCTAATTTAGCATCTAAAATAGCTTCATCGGCTGCAACCATAGCATACTGGGTAAACTTATCCATTCTTCGTGCATCTTTACGATGTATAAAATCGGTTACTTCAAAGTTTTTAACTTCGCATGCAAAGCGAGTTTTTGATTTTGACGCATCAAAATGTGTAATAGGTGCAGCGCCACTAACACCATTAATTAAAGCATTCCAATATTGTTCAATATTATTACCAATTGGGGTTAATGCTCCTAAACCTGTTACAACTACTCGTTTTAATTTCATTTTTTAATTAATTAATAACTTTATTAATATACCGTAAATATATGAAAAAGTTAGGTGAGTTTTAGTTAAAAAAAAATTACGAGAATTAACTTTTAGAAAAAGTAACGCTCGTAATTATTACTAAGTAAATTAAATACTATTTAGCTCCTTCTATATAAGTTATTGCTTGACCAACAGTTCCTATGTTTTCTGCTTGATCGTCTGGTATTTGAATATCGAATTCTTTTTCAAATTCCATAATTAATTCAACAGTATCTAATGAATCTGCTCCTAAATCGTTTGTAAAGTTTGCTTCTAATGTTACTTCATTGTCGTCAACTCCTAATTTGTCAACGATAATAGCCTTTACTCTTGATGTAATGTCTGACATATATTTTTAATTTTAATTTTGATTACGTGGCAAAAGTAAACAATTAATTTGTAATTACAATTTACCACTTTGTTTTTATGAGTACTAAATTAATAAAAATGATTTTAATACTCAAATTGTGAATAATAATTCTTTTTTTTGTGAACTGCTAAATGTAATTTTAAATGAAACGAGTGATAATTTTTGCTTCGGGTTCTGGGTCTAATGCCGAGAACATCATAAGGTGTTTTCAAGAAAGTGACCACATTCAAATTGTTCAAGTACTTACCAACAATAAGAATGCCAAAGTTATTGAAAGATGTAAAAATCTAAATATTAAATCATTACTGTTTAATAAGAAGGATTTACATACTACTAATTTTGTTTTAAATTTCTTGAAAAAAGAAACTGATTATATTATACTTGCGGGGTTTTTATGGAAAATTCCTGGGAATATTATAAAAGAATTTCCAAATAAAATTATAAATATTCATCCTGCATTATTACCAAAATATGGTGGAAAAGGAATGTATGGCATGTATATTTACAAAGCAATAGTTGAAAATAAGGAAAAAGAAACAGGAATTACCATTCATTTTGTCAATGAAAATTACGATGAAGGCACCATTATTTTTCAAAAAGAAGTGAAAATTACTTTAAACGATACTGCTAAAGATGTTGCAATAAAAATTCATAGCTTAGAAATGACTCATTTTCCGAAAGTGATTGAAGAGGTTGTTTTGAATAAAAAGTAAATAATTATTTGTACTAAGATGTCAAAAAAAAAATACTACGTAGTTTGGGAAGGAAAAAAAAGAGGTGTTTTTTCCAATTGGTCTGTTTGTCAAAAACAGATAAAAGGTTTTGTTGGCGCTAAATACAAATCGTTTTTAACTAAAGAAATGGCTGAAAAAGCGTTTACTGGTAATTACAATGAGTATATTGGTAAAACAATCGTAGCAACTACTCTTACCAAAGAAGAATTAAAAAAAATAGGTAAACCAATTACCAAAAGTATCGCAGTAGATGGCGCGTGTAATAATAAAGGAGTATCCGAATATCAAGGTGTTTTTACCGATGCCAAAACAATGCTTTTCAAACAAGGTCCCTTTCAAGGTGGAAGCAATAATTTAATGGAATTTTTAGCCTTAGTTCACGGTTTAGCGTATTGTAAACAGCATAAAATTAATTTACCTATTTATTCCGATAGTAAAACGGCAATTAGTTGGGTTTGGCGAAAAAAAATTAAAACAACGATAGAACGAACATCCCAAAACAAAGAAATATTTACTTTAGTTGATAGAGCAATAAATTGGTTGCAAAAAAACCCTAAAACCGTAACCCACGACAAAATATTAAAATGGGAGACCAAAGCTTGGGGTGAAATTCCGGCTGACTTTGGTAGAAAATAATTTTGTGTTAAAAAAAACTACTTTATTTCCGATAATCGTAAAGTGTTTACCATACCTTTTTCTTTTACAGGCATAGAAGATAAGGTAATAACCAAATCGTTTTGATGGATATAACCTTTCTTTTTTGCTATTTCATGCAGGTCTTTTATTGTTTGATCTGTAGATTCCATCTTATCGTAATAAAACGCTTTTACGCCCCAAAGTAGATTTAATCTAGATAAAATACGTTTGTTTGAAGTGTAAGCTAAAATATTAACATTAGGTCTCCAAGCCGAAATTTGAAATGCCGTATAACCACTATTGGTTAGAGTTTGAATAGCCACTGCCTCAACATCATTAGCCATAAGTGCCGCATGGTAACAAATGGATTTGGTAATATATCTGTCGGTAATAATATGTGGTGCTTTTTGTGGCACATGAATTCTTGATGAATCTTCTACTTTTTCAATAATTTTACGCATTTGGTCAATTACTCTAATTGGGTATTTACCAACAGAAGTTTCGCCAGATAACATTACAGCATCCGCACCATCCATAATAGAATTGGCAACATCATTAACCTCAGCTCTTGTTGGTACAGAATTCGTTATCATTGTTTCCATCATTTGGGTAGCAATAATAACAGGAATTCTAGCAGATTTTGCTTTTTCAACCAACATTTTTTGAATTAATGGCACTTCTTCCATAGGTAATTCGACACCTAAATCACCACGAGCTACCATTAAACCATCGCAATTATGTATAATTTCATCAATATTTTTTACCGCTTCTGGTTTTTCAATCTTTGCAATGATTGGTATTTTACAATCGGAATGTTGGTCTATTAATTTTTTTAACTTTTTTAAATCATCACCTGTTCTTACAAAAGATAGTGCAATCCAATCTACTTCTAAAGAAATAGCAAATATAGCATCTTCAATATCTTTTTTAGTTAATGCTGGTTGCGAAATATTTGTATTCGGTAGATTTACCCCTTTTTTAGAATGTAAAATACCATCCACTAATACTTTGGTTGTAACCTCATCTATTCCGTTAGTTGCAATAACTTCAAAACTTAATTTCCCGTCATCTACTAAAATACTTTCGCCAACCTTGACATCTTTAGGGAATTTCTTATAAGTCATATAAGCTCTTTCGCTAGATCCTTCACACTTATTAGTTGTAAAGGTAAATGTATCGCCTGCTTTTAATTCAAAACCATCACCCATTTTTCCAATACGTAATTTTGGCCCTTGTAAATCGGCTAAAATAGCAACATTATGCCCTAATTTCGTGTTCATTTTACGTATTTCGGCTATCGTTTTAGTTACGTTTTCGTAATTGGCGTGTGAAAAGTTAATTCTAAAAACAT
>CAZOQL010000097.1:0-9554 GCA_964582005.1 uncultured Flavobacteriaceae bacterium
TTATTTAAAATCTTTTTAAATTTTTACTACTAAACATCCATTCAGGAGATTCTAAGGTTTTTAAATTAGTCAAACGATACCAAGGTGAAAATTGGTTATTGTTTAGATTTTTAAGCACATGTATTTCTTGTGCAGGCATATAACTTTGTGCTAACATAAATATTCTTTCATTAATACTATTTTTTGCCATATCAACCACAATTATAGCATGTCCTGGATTGCCACCTTGAATAAAAATATCGCCAATTTTCATATTTTTCACGGTCACTTTAGACAATTCTTTTTCAAGCGACAAAGTACCAGCATACATAAAAATCCATTGTAAATAATGTGTAAAAGATTTATAAGAAGTAGATTCTTTTTCTGTTTTGTACCAACGTACTTTGTTACCAGTTACTTTTAAGCGATATCCTTTTCGCCATTTATAATAATCTACTCTAAACCCATTGGTAAAATTAAAGTGAATATCTGTATATCGTTTGTGCTGGTATAAATATTCTGCTCGTAATCGCATTATAGCATCGGCACATTGTTGTAAATCACGATTACCAACATCTATATTAAGTACAGCTTCGTGAAGATCTTGCCTGCTTTTTAAAGCGTCATTGTACAAATACACTTTAGAGTTAACTGGTTTTAATTTAAAATTTTGAAGATAATTAGCAAACGATTTTTCGCTTGTATGAATCCGTTTAAAACCTTTTGGTACTTGAAACCTTGTTTTTATCGTATTACCATTAGAAATAGTTGTTTTGTTCTCTTCTGAAAAAGCGAATTTATTTTTCCTTGTATTTTTACAAGAAAATAACGTAAAAAGCAAACAACTAACTAATAAGAAATACTTCATTCTATGTAAACGAATAAATAAGAATTCTATTATCTACTTTTAAATTAATAGCCAACTTTAGTCCTTACTCGATGTAAAACCGAATTTGCCACCTTTTTTGCTTTTTGTGCGCCAATTGCTAGTGCTTTGTCAATTTCTGATAGGTTATTCATATAATATTTATACAGTTCTCTTTCTTTAACAAATTTTTTAATAACTAATTCAAAAAACGCTTGTTTTGCATGACCATAACCATAATTACCACCATTATAATTTTGACGCATTTCGGTTATTTGCTTGTCATTTGCTAGTAATTTATAGAGTGCAAATAAATTACACGTTTCCGTATCTTTAGGGTCTTCTAATGCAGTAGAGTCCGTTTGAATTTTCATTATTTGTTTGCGTAATTTTTTATCATCCAAAAATATATTGATAATATTTCCTTTAGATTTACTCATTTTTTCGCCATCGGTTCCAGGAACTAACATCGTGTTTTTTTGAATTTTCGCTTCTGGTAACACAAAGGTTTCTCCTAATTTTGCGTGAAAACGAGAAGCCACATCACGTGTCATTTCAATATGCTGTAATTGATCTTTTCCTACAGGTATTACATCGGCATCATACAACAAAATATCTGCCGCCATTAACATTGGATAGGAAAACAAACCGGCATTAACATCTTCTAACCTATCGGACTTATCTTTAAAACTATGCGCTAGAGTTAATCGTTGATACGGAAAAAAACAACTTAGATACCAAGATAACTCTGTAACTTGTGGAATATCACTTTGTCTATAAAAAACGGTTTTTTCAATATCTAAACCAAATGCCAACCAAGTTGCTGCAGTACTATAGGTGTTTTCTCTTAACGTTTTTCCATCTTTAATTTGCGTAAGCGAATGCATATCGGCAATAAATAAAAAAGACTCATTTTTCAAATCATTACTCATTGCAATAGCAGGCATCAATGCGCCTAAAATATTTCCTAAATGCGGTGTTCCTGTACTTTGTATTCCCGTTAAAACTCTTGACATATTTATAATTTATAAAACGTATTTTAATGATTAACTTAATTATTTGCACACAATAAAATAGGATTAAAGTACCAAGATAAAAGACTAAAGATTAAAAAACGTTTTCTTATTTTTTTACAAAAATAAGAAAATCGATGAAGACTAAATAGCAAGACCATAAATTTTTACTATTTTTGGCTCTTATGAAATTTTTTAAAAATACTTTTGTCCTTTTTTGGCGTATTTGGTTTTATGCATGGGTTTTGTTTACAATCATTCCTATATTTCCTGTTTTGTTAATTATAATGTCTAAAGAAAAATGGTATCCTATATTCTTTAAAATTGCAAATGCATGGGCAAAAACTATTTTATTTGTCATGGGTTTTACCACTAAAATTGATGGTTTTCAAAAAATTGACCCTAAAAAAAGTTATGTTTTTTGCCCTAATCATACTTCCATGTTAGATATTATGTTAATGTTTGCAGTAACAAATAACCCATTTGTGTTTGTTGGGAAAAAGGAATTAAAAAACATACCTGTTTTTGGTTATGTATTCAAAAAAACGAGTATTCTAGTAGATAGATCGGATACTAAAAGCGGAAGGAAAGCATTTAAAGATGCTAATCGGAAATTACAAAATGGCACAAGTGTTTGTATTTTTCCTGAAGGAAAAGTGCCAAGTGATGAAAATGTCGTCTTAGATACATTTAAAAGCGGTGCTTTTAGGATGGCAATTGAGCATAAAACACCAATTGTACCTATAACTTTTTTTGATTGTAAAAAACGTTTTTCCTATACTTTTTTTAGTGGAAGTCCAGGAGTTTTACGAGTTAAAATTCATGATATTATTACAACGAAATCTCTTAGCTTAGAAAATAGAAACGAATTAAAAGACCAAGTTTTTAAAACAATTCACACTAGTTTACTTAACGATATAAAAAATAAATAAAATGAAAAAAATAATTACAACCACCTTTGTATTTCTTTTAATTTGGAGTTGCAGCGATGTTAAAAAAAACAAAATTATAACATCAAATGTTTCTAAATACGCTATAGACACACATAGTAATGCCAAACCTAATGAAGCTGTAGCTACACATTTAGATTTGGATATTAACGTTGATTTTGAGCAAAAAAAATTAGTAGGAAAAGCCACCTATTCTATTAAAAATTTTGACGATGCAAATTATATTCATTTTGATGTGAAAGAATTAATCATTAAAAATGTCACTTTAAATAATGGTATACAAACTACGTTTAAAATTAGTAAAGGTAATGCAACTCATGGCGATGATTTAAAAATTAAGATAGATAGTAAAGAAACTTCTAAAGTAACTATTTACTATGAAACAACTGCCAAAACAGAAGCTTTACAATTTTTAAATAAGCAACAAACAGCCGATAAACAACAACCATTTTTATTTACACAAGGGCAAGCAATATTGACAAGAACTTGGATTCCTATTCAAGATTCACCGCAATTACGCTTAACATATACTGCCAAAGTAACTGTTCCAAAAAATTTAATGGCAGTAATGAGTGCAGAAAACCCAACAGAAAAAAGTATGGATGGCGTTTATAATTTCACCATGAAACAGCCAATTTCACCCTATTTAATTGCCTTAGCAGTTGGTGATATTGCCTATCAAAAAATAAGCGACAGAACTGGTGTTTATGCTGAAAAATCGATGCTTAAAAAAGCAGCATTTGAATTTGAAGATGTAGAAAAAATGATACTTGCTGCCGAAAAATTATATGGTGCTTATAATTGGGAACAATACGATATTATTGTTTTGCCACCAAGCTTTCCTTTTGGCGGTATGGAAAACCCACGTTTAACATTTGCTACACCAACCATTATTGCAGGCGATAAAAGTTTAACTACTTTGATAGCTCACGAATTGGCACATTCTTGGAGTGGTAATTTAGTTACCAATGCAACTTGGGATGATTTTTGGCTCAATGAAGGTTTTACGGTTTATTTTGAACGCCGTATTATGGAAGCCGTTTATGGTAAAGAGTATGCCGATATGTTAGCAGTAATTGGTCGTCAAGATTTAGATGAGGGTTTAACTGCATTAAAAGACACGCCAAACGATACCAAGTTAAAATTAAATTTGGAAGGTAGATCTCCTGATGACGGTATGACCGATATTGCTTACGAAAAAGGCTTTCTTTTCTTAAAAACTTTAGAAAAAGAAGTTGGTAGAACTAAAATGGATGAATTTCTAAAAAATTATTTTAAAAAACATGCTTTTACTACCATTACTACGGAACGATTTATTACTTATTTAGAAGAAAATTTACTCTTACCAAATAAAATAAAATTCAATACAAAAGAATGGATTTACGAACAAGGTATTCCTAAAAATCAAGCAGCAATTACATCCAATAAATTGGAAGTGGTAATGCAGGTTATTGAAAAATGGGAGAAAGGAATGATTTCGGCACAAGAAATTTGTATACAAGATTGGAAGATTCAGCAAAAAATACATTTTATACGAAATATACCAAGTACGATATCCTTACAAAAATTAACGGAATTAGATAAACAATGTGGTTTTACCAACACCACAAATTCGTACATTGCTATGGTTTGGTTTGAACAAGCAATTAAACACAATTACCATGGAAATAATGTACATCAAAAAATAGAATCTTTTTTAACTACTATTGGTAGACGTTGGTATGTTTCTACTATTTATAGCGCATTAAAAAATAATGGTAAACATGATGTAGCCTTAAAAATTTATACCAATGCTCGTAAAAATTACCATTCGGTAACCGTAAATACTATTGATAAAATGTTGGGTTATAAAGAATAATAATTATTCGGTATAAAAAAAAGCCATTTAGATATTTCTAAATGGCTTTTTTTTGGATTGAATTAGGAATTTAAAATTTAATTTTAACTTCGTCTAATTCATAAGTTCCATCAAATCCTGAATTTCCAGAACCTGTATATTTAAATGCTAAGTAGAAGGTAGTTCCTGTTGCACAAGATAAATCAACAATACCTGAAGATATCCAGTTTTGGTAATATTCACCATCATCTACAATAGTAGCTGCAGGAATGATTCCCCAAGTTGCAGCATCAAAATTAGCTGTTGTTCCGTCCCAATCGGTAGAAAACATTACTTCTAATTTACTGCCATCTGCAAAACTATTAGAGGTTTGAAATTCTAATGTTTCTCCTACTTGTGCCTCCATATCCATAACAGGACTAATTAACCAAGCTATAGAACTTGCATCACCAGATTGATACGAGCCCATTCTTATAGAATTACCAGACAATGCACTTGAACCACCAAAAGTATTCCAATCTCTAGTACCTGCTTGTATGTGGTTTGTCCAACTAGCACCTAAGCCAGCATCAAAATTTTCAACTACTAAATCCGTTGTTCCTGCAGTTGCTGCTAAACCACAATCTAAGATTACTGGATCACATCTATCGGTATCTGTAAAATCAACATCATTTGGTGAGTTTAATACAATTACTGGATCGTTTTCTCTAAAATTCTTCATTAAAACACCTTTTATAGAACCTTTGTTTACTGGTAAAACTAAGGTTTTAAAATTAGAAAAAGTACTGGTCATTAATCCAAAAGTAAAATCAGTATCACAACTAATTAAAAAACGAGAAGCATCATAAGCATCGCCAGTTTCACCAGCAAAAGTTTTACCAAGTTCATCTAATTCAAATTGTATGTTATCAAATTGTACAAAAGTGTTCATGGTATCATCAGACATTGCTGTAGTTGAAATTACATTAGGTACAATTGTTTCGGTTACATTAGATCTTGTAATATATCTTTTAAAATCTAAGGCAGAAATTCTTTCAACAGCAAAATCTTCACCTAAAACACCTAATTTAAATACACCAGGAGTTGCGTTACCAGGTTCGCTTTGGTTAATATAGCCTGGCGCTCCACCTTGTGAACCATCAAAATAACCAATGGTAAGACCATTTAATTGAATGTATATTTTTCTACCTACATTATATAAGGTATGTAAGCTACCAGCATCAATACTAAGCTCTAAACCACTTGTTGGGTTTTCAAAATTATCTTGTACAATTAATTTTTTGTAAAAATTTCCTGTGGTATCATCACCAATTACAAAAGCAGGTACAATTAATGCATTTGAATTATCTGGTAATAAATCAGGAAAAGTATAAATTAATGTGGAAGGATCTCCAGTTTGAAAATTCTGTAGTAACGAGTTTTTCGCAGCGGTTATTGTTGTTGTAGAAATATCGTTATCAATTTCGTTTACTTGTGGTGTGTCAAAATAATTATCATTTACACAGGCTGTAAAAGTTCCTATTACTAATAGGATACTTAAGGTTATTTTTATTATTGTTTTCATAATAGTGTATTTTATTTTTTAATTAGAATCGTAAGTATAAGTTTAAGTAATAAGTTGTTTTGTTGCCGTACCAATATTTGGATCCAAAAACAGGAGTTGTAAGTGCTCTATCTTCTTGTAATTCAATAAAATTTGCTTTACGAGCTTGTTCAAACCCTCCAGTTTTATAATCTCTATTTAATACATTGCTAATGTTGGCAAAGAAACCAATATATTTATCTCCTATTTTCCAAGATTTTCCACCAATTATGTTTACTAAAAAGGCAGCGTCAAATTCTTCTTGTGTTAAAATAGAATCAACATCTTCTTGTGTTACATTATTTCCTGTTTCAGGATTAACTAGTACAGAACCATCGGTTCCTTTATAAAATTGATTAGTTCTAGTAATTCGTGATGGGTTTATGTAATTATCGGTTATGTAATTACCATTTACACCAAACCACCAATAATTTGGATCTCTATATTCAAAACCTAAAGAATAGGCTTGTTGTGCTGTTCCTCCAGTTTTAAGTCCTTTTAGATATGTTGTTCCATAATCAATTAGTCCTTCTAAATCGCCAACTTCCGTACTGTTTTCTGAGGTTAAGTATAAATGCGGGTTATTGTTGTATTCAAAACTTGCTACGGATGCTACACCTGTTAATTTAATTGTTGGAGTAACTTGTACTTCCATTCCAAATTCTACACCTAAATTTCTTTTGTCAACACCTGTAGTTATTTCTCCAACAAAATCAGATGAAATTGCTTCATTATTAGAGTCTATTCCTGCTAAAATACCTTCGGCATAATAAAAAGCAGACTCAACACCATCTTTAAAATCGGTCATATAACCTGTTACTCTAGCTTTTATTCCAGGACCTCTATAGATGTAACTTGCATCCAATGAAGTTATTTTTTGACTAGTTATATTAGGTACAATATAATTACTGACTCTAGAGTTAGCAAAAGAGTTTCTTGTAGAAGGTGCAATGGATAAAAGACCAGCATTTACATTAACTAAATGACGACCAGTTACTTTATACGTTAAACCACCTTTAAAACTTATATCGTTAAAGGTTTGTTTTGCTCCTTTTCCTAAAGAATTATGTTCATACGCTCCATTTCTATACAAACCTTCTCGTTGGTGATTTGTATTTACAAAATTCCCTGAAACGAAAAAATCAAGTTTATCATAAGAAAACTGTAATTGAGCAAAAGCTTCCGCATTAGACGAATAAATATTATAGTTGTAATTAAAGCGATCGTCTACACTAATTTGTCTATTTGGATTATCTAGATTATATTGTTCTGCATCTGTACCATAATCTGCAAAACCATCAATATCCAAATGATATTTAGCATCTAATAAGTCTAACATATATGCAAAATTTTCAGAATCTAATTTTGAATAATTTAAGCGAGTATTTAATGTTATATTGTCATTTAATTCTGTGGTTAAATTAGTATTAAATGTAATGGTTGTGTCGTCATTTCTATCTTCATATAAAAAGTACGCTGCATTATCATTGGCTCTATTGCTGTCATATATGAAATTGTCCCAATCTATTTGCCCATTATTTACAAATGCTTGTTGGTGTTTGTAAGCTTCTGCATAATCTCCGTGAGATAAATGAAAACTTGGTAAATTTTTATAATAGGTTGGATCCGGGTTTTGTGCTTTGTAATAACCTATTCTACTATTACCAATACTACCAGTTTGATAAGCAACATTTGTATTTAAGGTAGTGTTTTTATTGATATTCCAATAATGACTTAATATAAAAAGTGGCTCTTTTATTTCTTTCATTCTAGAATTTCTATTCTGACCACCTTGCTTACCCCAATATGAATTGTATTTTAAACCTCTTAAATCATAAACCTCTTGCGTGTTTGGTGATGATTTACCTCTTCTATTTGGTGTGTATAATGCTGTTAAGTTTAAGCTATGCTTGTCATTTAACTTTTTTTCAATAGCTATAAAAGCTGACCAAGCATTGTACGAACTACCTTCATTATAACCTTCTTGTGCATATCTACGAGAAGCAGACAAACTCATTGCCCAACCTTTTTCACTCATACCAGTATTATGGGTAACCATTGCTCTACCAGAATAGTTTCTATTGGTAGATGCAGCTGAAATTCGAGAACCTTTTCGTTGATCAGATGCTCTAGTACTAATGGAAGTAGACCCTAAAACACCACCAAAAGTTTTGTCTGCTGGCGCTAAACCATTTGCAAATTCTTGATTTCGAAGCACGTCATTTAAACCGCCCCAATCACTCCATTGCGGTCTTCCGTTAGAAACCTTGTTCATTTTAATGCCGTTCATTAATACATCGGCATGTTGCGAATCATAACCTCTTGCTCTAAACCAAGGAAAGTTAAATGCTGCAGCTCTAGAAAACACATCTCTTGAGGATTGAAATAAACCTGCAGTATTGTTTGCAGCACCTTCATCGTCTGATAATTCATCATCCGAAAGTGAGATAGTACTTATATCTTCTTCGGTTTGGAAATCTTTATAAAGGAGGATTGTACCTAAATCGATCTCGCTATTGGTAACATTTACAGGAAATTTTTGCGATTCAAAACCTTTTAAGTCAATTGCTACAATTTGTTTTCCTTTAGGGACGTTTACTAGCACAAAAACACCATTTGCAGTTGTTTTTTGTGAAATAGTTGTTCCTAAAACAGTAATCATTACGTTAGCCATTCCTTTTTCAGATATCGAATTAACCACCTTACCTTTAACGGTTTGTTGTGCTATAATTCCATAAAATGAAAAGATACTAAGTACGATTAGTATACTAATTTTTTTCATATTTTAATATAGATTTAAATTTTATTAACTAGTACAAAGATACGGGTTTTGTTTTTGTTTTATGTTAAAAGTGTTTTTTTTTTGAAGCTTAATTATCAACAATTTACTAGATAAATCATTGTTTGTCTATAAGTTTTTGGTATAAAAATAACCGATACATTTTTTTACAGTATAATTATAGTTAATTTAGCAAATATTTAATATCAATACGCACTACAATGAAATTAAAATATTTTTTAATACTAGTTACCGCAATTTTCACCTTAGCTTCTTGTGGGTCAAAACAAGCAACCACAAGTTCAAACAAGAAGGTTGTTAGCAATACAAAAGACAAGCAATTTCAAATAAGAACCATTGCTTTTTATAATTTAGAGAATTTATTTGATACCATAAATGATCCAACTAAATTAGATGAAAAAAGTCCAATTATGGATATGGCTCCAGCAAATAGAGCTAAAGCTTATTGGGCAAAAATTGATAATATGGCAAAGGTTATTTCTGAAATTGGTTTAGAAAAAGTAAAAACAAGCCCTGCAATTATTGGTG
>CAZOQL010000098.1:0-1691 GCA_964582005.1 uncultured Flavobacteriaceae bacterium
AATAAAAATTCATTCAAACTGAAAACAAATATTAGGTCGAACTCAGGTTATTAATGTATTACCCATTAATTGCAACAACACTTGCAATTTTATTAGGTAGCACTTGTTTTAACGTTTCTTCAATGCCGTTTTTCAAAGTAATTGTTGCCGAAGGACAACCACTACAAGCTCCTTGCAAAACAACCGAGCAAATTTTAGTTTCTTCATCATAAGAATCAAACATAATGTTTCCGCCATCAGCAGTTACTGCAGGCTTAATATATTCGTCTAATACAGCTATTATTTCTTTTGAAATAGAACTTAAATTAGCACTTTTTAAAGCAACTTCCTCTTGTATCTTAACTGTTTTTGACACATAGTTTTCACTTGCAATTTCTAAATCATTTTGTAAATATTCTCGTATAAAACTTCGCAATTCTGTCGTTATTTCATACCATTCAATAGCTTCATTTTTTGTTATAGAAATATAATTTTCATTAATAAATATTTCTTTTACGTAATCAAAATTAAATAAGACTTCAGCAATTGGAACTAATTTTGCATCGTCATTTCTATTAAGCTCAATTAGTTGTCTTGTCAACATTTTATTAGAAACAAATTTGGTGACATTAGGGTTTGGTGTACTTTCAGCATATACTTGAAGAGCTACTTTTTCTTGTTTTTCTTCGGTAGTATTAAAAATACTTCCATAGGTTTCTAAATACGAGCTAATTAATTGATTTAATTCTGCTTGCACTTCACTCCATTCCACTATTTTAAAACGTTCTACAGCTACAAAATTAGCAGTTACAAAAACTTTCTTCACAAATGGTAAATAAAATAATTGTTGCACTAATTTAGAATTACTTGCCTCATCTACATTATTATATTCAAAACTTCCTTCGGTTAACATTGTAGTAGAAACAAACTTCAAGATAGTTTCTACGTTTGTTTGTTCAATTTTTAACATTATAAGTTATTTTAAAGGTTTATTAGCTGCAAAAATAGAAAGATATTCTTAAAGTTAATTATATTTGAGGAAAATATAATTATGAATAAATTATTCTTTTTCTTTTTCCTTTTTACGTTGGGCTTATTTTCTCAAAATCCTAATGATTGTGATAATAGTATTATTTCATGTGGAAATAGCAATTTAAGCTTAAATGTTTCTGGTGTTGGTACGCAAGAATTAACAGGAAGTAATACATGCTCAAGTCAAGAAAACAATAGTTTGTGGGTAAAAGTCACTGTTGATACAAGTGGCACATTAGGTTTTACACTTACACCAGGAAGTACTGCAATTACCGAAGATTATGATTTTTTTGTATTCGGACCAAATGTTGTTTGTGGCAATATTGGCAATGCAATAAGGTGTTCTACTACAAATCCTCAAGGCAGTGGACAAGCAAATAATTTAACTGGCATGAACACAACAGAAACCGACACTGCCGAAGGCCCAGGAGCAAATGGAAATAGCTTTGTGCGTTCTTTAGATGTTTTAGCTGGAGAATCGTACTTTTTTGTAATTGATAGACCAATTGGCAATAGCCCTTTTAACTTGACTTGGAACGGAACAGCAACTTTTGCAGATGCGCCACAAAATAATTTACCTATTGGTACAAATTTGAATTTAGAAGAGTGTGATGGTGATAATGATGGCATAGCAACTTTTGATTTAACAATGCAAGAAGCTACTTTAATTGGCGCTCAAA
>CAZOQL010000098.1:1715-9027 GCA_964582005.1 uncultured Flavobacteriaceae bacterium
CTCTTATCATACTAATATTAGTGATGCTCAAATAGGAAGTAATCCTATTATAAGTCCAAACACTTATAATGCTGTAACTTCAACAACACATATTAGATTAACGGATAACTTAACCGAATGTTTTAGTGTTTTTGATATAAACTTATCCGTATTAAATACGATAAGCTTAACACAACCTCCAAATTTAGAACTTTGTGATACTGGTAATGATGGTATAGAAACTTTTAACCTATTACAACAAAATAATATCCTAACGGGAGCATTAACCAATGTAACTATTAGTTATCATACACAAGAAACACATGCTAATTTAGGTACGAATATCATTCCTACAAACTTTACAACAACTACTAATCCTCAGATAATTTGGGCTAGACTTGTTGACAATACATCGGGTTGTTATGGCATTACTTCATTTTCATTAACTGCTCAAAAAACACCCATTGCAAACCAAGTACAAAATTGGTTGATATGTGATACCGATAACGATGGTTTTTTTACATTTGATTTATTCTCTAGAAATAACCAAGTATTAAATACTCAAAATACAACAGACTTTACAATTTCTTACCATAAAAGTATCAATGAAGCTATAAACAACACAGGTCAATTACCTCAAAGCTACACAAATACTACAGCTTACACAACTGAATCTATTTTTATACGAATAGAAAACAATATAAAAACAGATTGTTTTGATACATCCGTTATTCCTTTTACAATACAAGTTTCTGACACACCAATTGCCAATTTACCAAACAGCTATATGCTTTGCGATACGAATAACGATGGCGATGATTCAAATGGCTTAACCAATTTTAATTTAAGTAGTATAAACCCACAAATTTTAGGCACACAAAGCAATTTTCAATATATTGTTAGGTATTATGAAACACAAGCTAATGCTGATAATAGAATAAATCAATTACCCAATAATTACCAAACCAGTACACCAAATAGCCAAACAGTTATTGCTCGAATTGAACATGTTTTAAATGTTGATTGTTTTGACACAACTAGCTTAGAATTAATCACAAATGCACTTCCAATTATAAATGACATGGTAGATTTTCACCAATGTGATGAGGATACCGATGGTCTTGCACTTATAAATTTAGAAGAAATAAACTCTTTAATCTCAACGGAAACCAATACGACATTTACTTATTTTTTAACAGCCAACAATGCCAATAACAACACAAGTGCTATTATAAATTTTAACACCTTTTCTAACAACACGGCTTCACGAGTTTTTTGTAGGATTGAAAATCCAAATAATTGTTTTCGAGTTAGTCAAATAGATTTACATGTTAGTGTATCTCAAATCCCTAATTCATTTCATTTAGATTATTTTTTATGCGATAATTTAGATATTGATAATGATGACACAAATGGCATTGCAACATTTAATTTTAGTAATGCAACCCCATTAATTGAAAATTTATTTCCAAACAACCAAAATATTTTCGTTACTTATTATGAAAATACGGACGATGCTTTATTAGAAACAAATGCCATTTTGGATATAACAAATTATAGAAACACAAACTCACCTAACACACAAAATATTATTGTTAGAGTGGACAATTTAGATAATAATAGTTGTTTAGGCTTAGGCGAATATATTAGTTTATTGGTAAATCCAGTTCCTGAATTTATAATTACGCATCCAACGCAAGTTTGTACCAATGAAACCATAACTGCAAGTATTATTATTGACAATAGTAGTAATTTATACAGCTTTACTTGGCGTAATGCAACAGAGGTTTTAGGAACCGATCAAACTTTAGACATTACTAAAGGCGGCGAATATTTTGTAAATGTTCGCGATAACAATACTGGTTGCAGTAGTTCTAAAAGCATTCAAATAATCGAAAGTGAAAAGCCAATACTAAACAATATTATAATTACCGATTTTAACAAGCCCAATAATAGTGTGCAAATTGAAACTTCTGGTATTGGTGATTATGAATATAAATTAGATCACATTTCGTATTACACTTTTGAAGATGATAGAGGTTATCAAGACGAGAATAGATTTACCAACTTACAACCTGGTGCATATACTATTACAATAAGAGATAAAAACAATTGTGGTTTTACGGAATCTACGATACATATTTTAGATTACCCTAAATTTTTAACACCAAATAATGATGCTATTTTTGATACTTGGCAAATTTATGGCGTAGAATTTTTACCGAATGCACATACCGTAAAAACAACCATTTTTGATAGGTATGGAAAAGTTTTAAAACAACTAAATGCCTTTAATAATTGGAATGGCACTTTTAAAAATCAATATTTACCAAAAACCGATTATTGGTTTAGAACAGAGTTTATTAACACCAACGGAGAATTAATTGTTAAAAATGGTCATTTTAGTTTAATTGTAAAATAATATTGCTCAATTATTAACGTTATTATGTATATTTGGCAACATTTTAATTTATGAAAAAAAATATTCTATTCTTTTTATTTACTTTTATTTTTATAAAAAGTAGTTTTTCACAAGCTACTTGTGATGTTGCTGTGCCATTTTGTAATTCTTTTGGATCACCAGCCACAGTAGTGAGTGGAGGATCCGCAGAAACTGGTCCAGATTATGGTTGTTTAGACACACAGCCAAATCCTTCGTGGAGCTTACTTAAAATTGAAACTGCTGGCACTTTACAATTTCAAATATCACAAGTAACTGCTGGCGGCGCTGGTATTGATGTAGATTTTATTTGCTATGGCCCATTTAACGATCCTATTACACCTTGCCAGACCGGGCAATTAACAGCAGCAAATACAATTGCTTGTAGTTTTTCTAGTAATGCAGTTGAAAATTTCACTATTCTTAATGCACAAGTTGGTGAATATTATTTAATACTCATTACTAATTACGAAGGTTTGGATGGCACGTTAACCTTCCAACAAACCAATGCAGGGCAAGCTGGTTCAGGAGAATCGGATTGTTCTATTGTTTGTACGATTGAATTAGAAGAAGATAAAACTTTTTGTCTTAGTTATAATCATACATTAACTACCACTTTAGGGAATTCAAGTATCGCCAATAATGCTACCTATAAATGGTTTAAAAATAACATTGAAATACTCGGAGAAACTACTAATGAGTTAATTTTAACACCTTCAAATACTCCAACAACAGACACGTACAAAGTTGAATTAGACTCCGCAGATTGTGATGATATTTCATTTGATGAAATAGAAATTATTTATGCCGACCCATTTAGTAATTTTAATTTAATGACAATTACAGATTTATTAATTTGCGATACAGATAATGATGAATTTGCACAATTTAATTTAACGGATAATCAAGCAGCAATTGCAAATACAGAAAATCCTTTAGATTATACATTTACTTATTTTTCAGATGCAGCATTAACAACTCAAATTAATACACCAACTACCTATACAAATACTATAAATAATACACAAACGATATATCTTTCCATAATACATAATACGTTTATTGGCTGTACTACAAACAGTTCTTTCACCATTAATGTTGCTAAAACACCAACAGCCA
This sequence comes from uncultured Flavobacteriaceae bacterium, assembly GCA_964582005.1. GTDB lineage: Bacteria > Bacteroidota > Bacteroidia > Flavobacteriales > Flavobacteriaceae > S010-17. Next base: position 5,254 of record CAZOQL010000098.1, read on the forward strand.
ATACTATCACAAATTGGTTTGCTTGTGACAATGATTTAGATGGCTTTTTAGTATTTGATTTTAACACCTTAAATAATCAAATATTAAATGGACAAGATAACTCCATTTATACAATTACATACCACAACACTCAAGCGGAAGCAGATACAAATCAAAACCCGTTAGTTAATTACACAAATGCCACAGCAAATACCTTAGAAACAATTTTTGTTCGTATAGAGAATACTAATTTTACTACGTGTTTTGATACAAATCAATTTGATATCAATGTAATTAATCAACCAACTGCTAATCCAATCTTAGATTGGATAGTTTGCGATGATAATAACGATGGTTTTACTGAATTTGATTTAGAAACACTTAATCCGCAAGTATTAAATGGTCAAAATGCCAGTACTTTTACTATTTCGTATCATAAAACACAAGTTGATGCTGACACCAATACAAGTGTATTACTTTTACTATATACAAATGAATTTTCTTTTACAGAAGAAACTATATTTGTAAGAATTGAAAATCAAAACAATATCAATTGTTTTGATACCAATTCATTTAAAATCAACACCATACAAACCCCCATTTTTGACGTTGTAGATACCAAATATATATGCGTGAATTTATTACCACAAGATGTATTATTCCAAATTGAAAATCCTCAAGGAACCTATACTTATTCTTGGAAAGATACTTTAGGTATTGAATTAAGTAACCAACCAATATTTACAGCAACTATAGATGGCGATTATAGCATTACAGCAACAACTACCGATGGTAATATGTGTGAGACTACAAAGACCATACATCTTTTACCAGCCGAACCAGCAACAATTACCGATTTTACTATAAATGAATACTGGATAGATAATAACTTTTCATTAAATATTGAAGTTACAGGTACTGGCTTATATGAATATGCATTAGATAATAGTTCTGGTCCTTTTCAAGAAGAAGCTTATTTTTTTAATATAGCACCTGGAATTCATGAGGTTTTCATAAGAGAAAAAAATAATTGTGGTATGATTTCTAAAATGATTGATATTTTTGGATATGCCAGTTTTTTCACACCAAATAATGATGGAGTTAATGATACTTGGAAAGTTCAAGGAATAAAATTCAAACCTAGCGCGAAAATTTATATCTTTGACCGTTTTGGGAAATTAATAACTGGTTTTACTCCAGCACTCAATCAAGGCTGGAATGGCACTTTTAAAAATAAAAAAGCCCCCGAAGCAGATTATTGGTTTACTGCTGAAATGGTAGACTATAAAGGAAACGACATTATAAGAACAGGGAATTTTAGCTTAAAAAGATAAATAACAAACAAATTAACAATGAAATTATTTAAACTTACTATTTTATTATTTGCATTAACATTTATTAATAAAGTAAATGCACAAGAAACAATACCAATTTATTTTGATTATTTATCCGATAATATTTACTTACTACATCCAGCAGCAGCAGGGATTGGCAATTGCGCCAAACTACGTGTTTCCCATAGACAACAATGGGCTGGTGTAGATGACGCCCCAAGCTTACAAACTTTAAGTTACCATTCTCGTTTTTCGGGAGAGTCTAACGTTGGTTTAGGTGGTATTGTCTTTAATGATAAAAACGGATATCATTCACAAATAGGTGCACAAGCAACCTTTGCCTATCACGTAAATATGGGCAGTGATCATTTTAATCAATTATCCTTTGCTTTATCTGGCATGTTTGTTGAAAACAAACTAGACGAAAGCACATTTGACCCTACAGATCCTGCAATTACTGGTTTAGTAACCTCCGAAAATTATTACAATGCAGATTTTGGTTTAGCCTATCATTATAAAACAGGTTTTGCATATCTTACCATTAAAAATTTACTTTTCAGTGCAAGAAATCAACAAAATAGTGACTATGAATCTTTAAACTTAAGACATTACTTGTTTTCTTTAGGGTGGTTTTTTGAAAACGACAAACCAAATAAAATTTCTTTTGAACCTTCTATTTTACTTGCATATAAAGAATTAACAGGTGAAATTAGTGGCGATATTAATTTAAAAGCATACCGAAAAATTGGCAATAACAATACTCTTTGGGCTGCTCTATCATACCGAAGAAGTTTTGATGGCAACGAAATTCAAGAAGCCTCGTATTTTACGCCAATTATTGGAGTTAATTTAAATAAATTAATGCTTTCCTATACATATACACATAATTTAGGTAAAATTGTAGTTGACGGAAGTGGCTTTCATCAAATATCTTTAGGATATGATTTATTCTGTAAACAAGCAAGAGCTTCTGCCTGTCCTAATATTAATAGCAACTTTAGATAATAACCAAATATTAAATCAAAAAAAAACTACTTTTAAAGTAGTTTTTTTTTGATTTAATAACCATACTTTCCTTTCCAACGTTTCTTTAAAAATTCTCTGAAATTATTTTCACGTTGATTGTCACTAGGCTCATAAATTTTTGTTTTTGAGATTTCATCTGGTAAAAATTCCTGCGTAGTAAAACCCAAATTATAATTATGTGCATATTTATAATTAGCTCCATAACCTAAATCTTTCATTAATTTAGTTGGTGCATTTCTTAAATGTAATGGCACGGAAAGGTTTCCTGTTTTTTTAACCAAATCTAAAGCAAAATCAATAGCCTTATAAGAAGCATTACTTTTGGCTGAATTTGCCAAATAAACCACACATTGACTCAATATAATTCGCGATTCTGGATTACCAATTACTGCAACCGCTTGAAAAGTATTGTTTGCCATAATAAATGCCGTTGGGTTAGCATTACCAATATCTTCTGAAGATAGAATCAGTAATCTTCGAGCTATAAACTTCACATCTTCGCCACCATCTAACATTCTTGCTAACCAATACAACGCACCATTTGGGTCGGAACCTCGTATCGACTTTATAAATGCCGATATGATATCATAATGTTGTTCGCCCGTTTTGTCATAACGCACTAAATTTTGCTCTATATTAGCTCCTACTAAATCATTAGTAACGACAATAGGCTCTTTAACCGAATTTACCAATAATTCAAAAATATTCAATAATTTACGCGCATCGCCACCAGAATAGTGTAATAATAAATCCGTTTCTTTTAGTTTTATTTTTTTCTTTGACAGGAATATATCTTTTTTTAAAGCTCTATCCAAAAGGGCTAGTAAATCTTCTTTACCAAAAGCGTTTAAAGTATATACTTGACAACGCGATAATAATGCTGGTATTACTTCGAAACTAGGATTCTCGGTAGTAGCGCCAACCAAAGTAACCCAACCTTTTTCAACTGCACCAAGCAAGGAATCTTGCTGTGATTTACTAAAACGATGAATTTCATCAATAAATAAAATTGGATTTTTAGTCGTAAATAATCCACCACTATTCTTTGCTTTTTCAATAACATCGCGTATATCTTTCACACCCGAATTTATAGCACTCAAGGCATAAAAAGGACGTTCGGATTCATTAGCAATAATATTTGCTAAAGTAGTTTTACCAATGCCTGGCGGACCCCAAAAAATTAAACTTGGTATAATACCATTTTTAATATGCGAAGTTAATTTACCGTTTTTACCAACCAAATGTTGCTGCGAAATATAGTCTTCTAATTTCTTAGGTCGTATGCGTTCGGCTAAAGGTGCTTGATTCATTTGGTAAAAATAATAAAAAGTGTTGGTTTTAAGTTTTGTTCTATCTTTTATTTACTATCGGTAAATAAATATATGACAGAATTTCCGATATTCACCTTTGGATTAATTTTTGAAAGTATTTATCT
>CAZOQL010000099.1:0-8963 GCA_964582005.1 uncultured Flavobacteriaceae bacterium
CAAAGTAATAGCTTTAACACATCTTAATGCGTATTGTTTTGAGGCGTATCAATAATTTAGACATCGTAAATCTCCGTATGGAGGTTTACGTGTTTAAAAACAAATGTTATATTCTTCTTCTAACACATCTATTTTACGTTGTAAATCTCTTAAAAAACACTGGTGTTGTTCTGAGGTTTTATTAAAAGGTTTGTGCGCCAATCCTTTTTGAATTTGCTGTACATCTTGCATAATTTTAATTGCGGATGTAGCAACCCAAGTATGTACAAATTTTTCCCAAATATAAGCGATGGCAACTTCATTTGGGTGCAACATATCTTTTTTATAATATCGAAAACAGAATTTAAACTAGATTTTATTTTGTAAATTTGATGCAAACAAATTAATTATGAATTTAGAAGCGAGAAAACTTACAATTATAGAAAAATTCATTCAAATTCAAAATGATGATATTATAACACAAGTAGAAAATATACTAGCGAAAGTAAAAAAAAATCCAGAAAACGAATTATTTAGCCGTTTTACAATAGACGAATTAAACACCCGTATTAAAAAATCAATGCATGATTCGAATAATGGAAATTTAATTAGTAATAAAGATTTAGAATCTGAAATTGAAGAATGGAATTAGAAATACAATGGACGGCTTTCGCAAAAAATGAATTGAAAAATATTTACAACTATTATAAAAAAAATATAAGTAAAAAAACGGCTAGTAATATTGTTATTGGAATTATAAATGATGTAAGTATTTTAAAGAACCACCCTAAAGTTGGACCAATAGAAGAGTTGTTGGAAGGTAGTAAAGAAAATTTTAGGTGCTTATTGTCAAAACGAAATTACAAAATAATATACTGGATTAACCTTGAAAATAATTTAATCGAAATAGTAGATGTTTTTGATGTAAGACAAAACCCCATCAGAATAAATATAAAACGATAATATCTGTTTTGTTACAACAAATACAACGCAATAGATTTCGGGTTTATACTTATCTCAAATAGATATTTTCCATTAAAAACGAAGCTTATATTCTGCTTCTAACACATCTATTTTACACTGTAAATCTCTTAAAAAACACTGGTGTTGTTCTGAGGTTTTATTAAAAGGTTTGTGCGCCAATCCTTTTTGAATTTGCTGTACATCTTGCATAATTTTAATTGCGGATGTAGCAACCCAAGTATGTACAAATTTTTCCCAAATATAAGCGATGGCAACTTCATTTGGGTGCAACATATCTTTTTTATAAAAGCGATAATCTCGTAAGTCGTCTTGCATTATTTCGTAAGCAGGAAAGTAGGTGCCTTGTATTTGATGAATTGCCGTAATTAAATGCGCTTTGCTTTGCATGTTTTCTACAAAACCATCTTTTAAATGTCGCACAGGACTTATGGTAAAAATAATTTTGGTTTCCAAATTTACTTGTCGAATTATGCTTGTAATTTCTTGTAAACTTTGTACAATTTCCTCTACAGATAAAATCTCTTTTTTAAATTTTTTTTGCGGAATTTTATGACAATTAGCAACGATAGCGTTCGTTTCTAAATAACGATAAATCCACGAAGAACCTAATGTAATGATTATATGAGATGCATTTTGAACTTGTGCTTTGGTTTCTTGTGCTGCTTTGTGTAAATTAGCTAAAACAACTTCTTTATTGCTATTACTCAAACTAGAATGTGCCTCTAAACAATGCCATTGTTCGTTGTGGTATACCAAATCTTTTTCGGTATATATTTCATTGGTTATACTAGCTTTTAATAGGCTTTCAATAGCTTTAGGCTGAAATAAAATACCAAAAGGATTCACCAAATTTTTAAATTTAAAGTAACTTAATTTTTCGCCTATATTTTCGGTAAAACAAGAACCGAACAAAAGAATATTGGAAGAATAATCTATTAGACTAGATGCTTTTTTTGGTTTTATTTCGGTACGGAATGCTATCATTATTTAGAATAAAATTACACTATTTCAGCATCAAATATAAAGTAAATAAAACAAAACAAGCAATGTTGTATATTTTACTATTTCTAATAAAATTATTTTTTTATTTTCTAACAAACGCCCGATATTAATTAGACAAATAAGTATAATTGCAGTCAATACATAGGTATATTTATTAGGAATATCTGCCATAAAATAAGCAGTAAAAGCCAATAAAACAAAAGAGAATACTACCGAAAAAACGATGTAAAATTTTGTTGTTTTCGTATATTTCTGATACTTGTAGGTGCCTTTGTCAATATATCTTTTTGAAAGAAGCATAGTGCCTGAAGATGGAATCCAATCTGGTCCTTTAAAAAACAGCAAAATTTTCTCTTGTACTGTTGGAAGTTGTTTGGCTTGAAATATAAGATTATTGTAATAATGAAAAACCGAAGGTATAAATTTACGTGTATTTATATCTTTGGTGATTCCGTAAGAAATGGTTTCTTTTTCCTCTGCAAAAGTACCAAATAGTCTATCCCAAATAATTAAAATACCACCAAAATTCTTATCTAAATATTGCGAATTACTTCCGTGATGAACTCTGTGATGCGATGGTGTTACCATGAATTTTTCTATAATACCTAATTTAGGAATCAAGGTAGAATGCAATAAAAATTGATAGAAGCCAATAATCAAATGGGCTCCTAAAACTACTTTTGCCGAAAATCCTAAAATGGGCATTGCCGACCAAACAAGTATTCTAATAACAACCTGCAAAGGGGTTAAGTTTATGGCAACTGTATAATTATAATCTTCGCTATGATGATGAATAATATGTGCGCCCCAAAATAAATTGATTTTATGACCAGCCAAGTGGTAGAAATACCATAAAAAATCGGTTACTAAAACTGCCAATAAAAAATATAAAGTAGTTTCAGGAATAGAAAATAATGCTAAGTGTTGTTGTAAAAAATCAAAATAATAATAAATAAGCGGTAACATTAATAAACCAGCCGCACGATCAAAAATCCCCATAGATAAATTAGAAATGGTATTTTGAAAACGAAAGACTCTTTTACCCAAACTACGAGCTATAAGATATTCCAATCCAATAACAGCTAAAACCCCAACAATTACCAAGCCTAAATATTTATTATTATCACTCATTCAGTCTTAATTTTTGAGCAAAATTAAGACTTTTTAAAAGGATATATTGTTAAAAAAAACAAAAATAGCGTGTTAAATCACAGATAAATGAAACTCTATAAATAGGTTTTTGCTTTTTCTAAAGCTTCGCTAATACCATCTGGGTTTTTTCCGCCAGCGGTTGCAAAAAAAGCTTGTCCGCCTCCACTGCCTTGTATGTATTTACCTAATTCTCGTACTACGGTGCCTGCGTGTAAGTTTTTATCTGCCACTAAATTTTTGGAAATATAACAAGTCAATCCAGCTTTTCCGTTGTTTTTAGAGCCAATAATAAAAAACAAATCATTTATTTTATTACCTATATCAAACATTAAATCTTTAATAGATTTGGCATCTAAATCTAAAGTTGCCGATAAAAAATTAACACCATTTATGACGATTGTTTGATTTACCAAATCTGCTTTTACAAATTGTGATTTTTCTTTTTGTAAACCTTCAATTTGCTTTTTTAATTTACTATTTTCATCCTGTAAATTTAAAACCGATTGTACCGTATCTACTGGATTTTTAAACGCTAATTTAATTTTACCATATTCCTTGTCTTGAAAAGCATAGTAATTTTTAACAGCATCGTTGGTGATTGCTTCAATTCTTCGTATGCCACTTGCAACAGCGGTTTCTTGTGTTATTTTAAAATGCCAAATTTCATTGGTGTTTTTTACATGCGTTCCGCCACAAAGTTCTTTAGAATTTCCGAATTGAATCATACGAACAGCATCACCATATTTTTCGCCAAACAATGCCATTGCACCTTGTTCAATTGCTTTTTTTATTGGGATACTTCTAAATTCTTCTAAAGCTAATTTTCCACGAATACGTGCATTTACAAAATCTTCTACTTCTTGAATTTCTTTAGGCGTTAATTTTGAGAAATGTGAAAAATCAAAACGTAAATATTTACTATGCACTGCCGATCCTTTTTGTGTTACATGTTCTCCTAAAATAGCGCGTAAAGCTTGGTGTAATAAATGTGTTGCTGTATGATTACATTCCGTTCTAAAACGTTGTTTTGCATCTACAACTACCTTAAAAGTGTCTTGTGTGTTTTTTGGAATGTGTTTTGTAAAATGGATAATTAATCCGTTTTCTTTTTTGGTATCTACAATATAAATCACATTACTATTTGGCACTTCTAAATACCCTTTATCGCCAACTTGTCCGCCACCTTCTGGATAAAAAGGCGTCATATTAAAGACCAATTGATACATATCACCATCTTTTTTAGAACTAACTTTACGATATTTGGTAATTTTAATACGTGCATCTAACATATCATAACCTACAAATTCTTCTTCGTCATCTTCGTGTAAAACAACCCAATCAGCGGTTTCTATTTTTGAAGCAGAACGTGAACGTTCTTTTTGTTTTTGTAATTCATCTTTAAATACTTTTTCATCTAAAGTATATCCTTTTTCTGATAAAATTAATGCGGTTAAATCAATAGGAAAACCAAAAGTATCGTACAATTCAAAAACTCTTTTACCCGAAACTTCTTTACCATTGGTAGATTTAACAATTCCGTTAAGTAAAACCAAACCTTGCTCTAAAGTTCTTAAGAAAGAATTTTCTTCTTCTCTAATTACATTACTAATTAATTGTCTTTGTGCAATTAATTCTGGAAAAGCCTCGCCCATTTGTTTGGCTAAAAGACCAACCAAACGATACATAAAAGGTTCCTTTTTGTCTAAAAAAGTAAATCCATAACGAATAGCTCTTCTTAAAATTCTACGAATTACGTAACCAGCACCATTATTAGAAGGTAATTGACCATCGGCAATAGCAAAAGCAACGGCACGAATATGGTCGGCAATTACACGAATAGCAATATTTATTTCTTCTTCGGCTTTAAGTTCTAATCTAGAATCTTCATATTTAGTTTGTGTGATTGTTTCAATTTCACGAATAATTGGCGTGAAAACATCGGTATCATAATTAGATTGCACACCTTGAATTACCATGCATAAACGTTCAAAACCCATTCCTGTATCCACATGTGTTGCTGGTAATTTTTCTAAAGATCCATTAGCTTTACGGTTGTATTGCATAAAAACTAAATTCCAAATTTCAATAACCTGTGGATGATCCATGTTTACCAAGGTTTTTCCATCAATTTTCGCCTTATCTTCTGCCGAGCGAATATCTACATGAATTTCGGAACAAGGTCCACAAGGTCCTTGCGAACCCATTTCCCAAAAATTATCTTTTTTATCACCATTAAGGATTCTATCTTCGGCAATATGTGTTTTCCAATAATCGTATGCTTCTTGGTCAAAATCTAAATTTTCGGATGTATCGCCTTCAAAAACGGTAACATAAATACTATCTTTATCTATTTTGTAAACTTCGGTTAGGAGTTCCCAAGCCCAAGCAATAGCTTCTTTTTTAAAGTAATCTCCAAAAGACCAATTACCCAACATTTCGAACATAGTATGGTGATAGGTATCTTTTCCTACTTCTTCTAAATCGTTATGCTTACCTGAAACACGTAAACATTTTTGAGAATCGGCTATTCGTTTATTTTCTACTTTTCGTTGCCCTAAAAAGTATTCTTTAAAAGGCACCATTCCTGCATTAGTAAACATCAAAGTTGGATCATCTTTTAATACCATTGGCGCAGACGGAACAATTTTATGTTTTTTAGTTTCAAAAAAATCTAAATATTGTTGTCTTATTTCTTTTGCAATCATTTTTGTGGGTTATTTAGGCAAAAGTACTCTAATTTAATAATTCCAAAAAAGCTATTTAAACAAATCTTCAACATTAACATTTAAAGCATTAATTATTCTAAGCAGAGTAGAAATTTTCATTTCTTGTTTGCCTTTAATATATTTTCGTAAGTTTTCGACATCTAAATCAGCATCATAAGCAACGTGTCTTAATTTCATGTTTTTAGCATCAATAATTTCCTTTATACGTTTTCCTATGTGAAAAACGATAGATGGCATTTCTTTTTTCCTTACTGATTTCATCAGTTGTAAAACTATACAAAACCTATAACTACAATGTGATTTTAAATAATCGATTGGATATAACTGATATTTTTAGTATGTTTGTATAATTTTAAAATATATTTTATGAAATTTTTTATTTTTTTAGCTGCCATTTTATTAACTATTACTGTTTTTTCACAAATATCAATTGGTAGGGAAGATACTCTTTCTTTTAAATACGATAATGCAGGAAACCAAGAGGTGCGCTGTTTAAATTGTTCTAGATTAAGAGGAACTGCATCAACTGAAAATTTAAAAGTTCAAACGAATGAGTTAACAGGTAATGACTTTAAATATTTTCCAAACCCTGTAGAAAATTATTTAGAATTAAATTGGAAAAACAATAAAATAATACATATTAATATTTTTGATATGAATGGGAAAACACTTTATAATAAAGATGTAATTACTAAGAATAGTTATAGATTATCTTTTAAAGGTTATATACAAGGAGTTTACCTTGTAAGTGTTCTTTTTGAAAAAGAAAGGACAAAAACTTTTAGAATCATTAAAAAATAAATAGATATGAAAAAGTTATTATTAATCTTGAGTATTTTATTGAGCATTACATTAAATAGCCAAACTTCTCAAGAAGTAGGTGTTACCGATGGTCAATTAGCTGTTTCTTTAACAGGAGCTGCAACGTATAGTATACCAATATTAGTGCCGCCAGGTATAAATGGTGTTGAACCAAAAGTATCTTTAAATTATAATAGCCAATCAGGTAGTGGTATTGCTGGTTATGGTTGGAATATTTTAGGGGTTTCTGCAATTACACGTATAGCATCTACTAAGTTTCATGATAACTTAATTGATGGTGTAGATTTTGACGAAAATGATAGATTTGCTCTTGATGGTCAGCGGCTAATATTAAAAAGTGGCATATATGGTGGTGATAATGCAATTTATGAAACAGAAAATTATAGTAATTTAAAAATTGTTTCATATGGGGTTTCATCTTTTGGATCCAATTATGGTCCTGCGTATTTTAAAGTATTTTATCCTGATGGATCTCAAGCTCATTTTGGGACTACTAGTGATTCGAAAACAAGAAGTGTTTGGGCTATTGCAAGATGGCATAATCCACAAAATTTAAGAATAAGTTATCAATATGTTAATTTAAATAACTCTCTTCACTTAGGAAATATTAGATATGGTAGTAAAGGAGATGTTGCAGGTATAAATAGAATTAATTTTCATTATCATGGTAAGACTAGAAAAGAAGAAGCTTATATAAATGGGCACAGACATCTAAACAATAGAATATTAAAAAGAATAAAGACATATTCAGGTACCGATACTTATAGAACTTATCAATTACATCATGATAACACAAGTTTAAATTATGAGAGGCTAATTAAAATAACTGAAAAAGTGAGGGAAGGATCAATAATTAAAGAATTAAACCCAACAACTTTTAATTATGATGACTCAAATAGTGCAGATTCATTTACACATACTGTTACTCAAATAGGCTTAAATAATGTAAGTTATACAAATACAAACTATATTTCGGGAGATTTTAATGAAGATGGTAAAATGGATGTAATAACTTATCACACATCTGGGAGTAATACAAGAAAAAATTTTACATTATTTAGAAGTGTACAAAATGATAACTTCAATAATGGGATTACTTATAATTTTGGTAATTCAGTTAATGGCTTTGCAAGCTTACAGTCTGCAAAAATACTATATCAAAACAAATTAAGAAGTGGATGGATTGGTATTGATAATTACAGTTTAGGACAAGGGATACTAAAATATACTAAATTTATTTTTGAGAATAATCAAATAATTCAAGTTGGAAACCCAACAAGTTTAGGGAGTGGTACTGGTAAAAAAACAGTTGTAGCAGGTGATTTTAATGGTGATGCCATAACGGATTTATTGGTGTTAAAAAAGTTTCACACAACAGATGTTTGGTTAGGAACTACTCATATAGGTAATATAGACGAAGTATTATCTACAGGTTCATATGCTAGCATTCAATCAAGAGTATATACAGGTGATTATAATGGCGATGGCAAAACAGATATTTATATTCTTCGTGAAAATAAATTAAAAGTTTATTCGTTAAATTCACAAAATAATTATTTAATTAAAATAGCTGAAATATTTGAAAATGATATTGATTTAAACAAACCTTGTCTATTTGGTGATTATAATGGTGATGGTAAAACAGATTTTGTAATCCCAGAAGCAAATTACCAAGACAATTGGAATTTTTATTTTTCTAATGCTAGTAGTGGCTTTATAAAGCGTAGTGATTCAATTGGACTTCAATATACAGAAAGTTATACTGGAAATGCGATATCTGGTTGTGCACAATTACATAATGCAATAATTAATAGAAATTATTTTTCAAGTGATATTAATAACGATGGTAAAACAGATATTTTATTTTTTTCAAATGATAGTTATCGTAATAATGGTAGTAATGTTTCGTCAATATTTCAAATCGCAAAAAATACAGGGACTAATTCTACGAATATAAGTTTTAATACAAATACAATTGCTCAATCTGTATTGTATTGCCATAGTGGTATAAGTAAAAATCCAGTACTTATTCTTTTGAATGGTTTAGAAAAAAATCAAAGTTTAGAATTTGCAGTAATAAGTAATAATAAGATACATCGCTTTAACAATGAAAAAAATCATAGACAAGATGTTTTATTAAGAAGTATAACAAATGGCAATGGCGTTAAGGAAAGTATAAGTTACGAGCCATTAATTGAAGAATTTTCACCAGAAGGTATACCTATTTATTATAAACGAGGAAACACTAGCATTGCGTTATAAATCAAAGATACTTAATTGATTAGGATTGCTGTTTTG
>CAZOQL010000100.1:0-8958 GCA_964582005.1 uncultured Flavobacteriaceae bacterium
CCAATATCATTTTTGGTTAAATCATTAAGGTACGAAGTGACTTTAAATTTTTCGGTTGCACCTAAAACCAAATCCACACCAGCAACATCAGCTAATGCTTCAGGTTTCAGTTGTGCATAACAACCAATGGCAATGACAAAAGCGTCTTCATTTATTTTTAAGGCTTTTTTTACAATAGTTTTAAATCGTTTGTCTGCATTTTCGGTAACCGAACAGGTATTTATGACATAAATAGCTGCTTTTTCATCAAAATCAATACGTTCGAAATTTTCTTTTTCGAAATTTCGAGCAATAGTGGATGTTTCTGAAAAATTTAGTTTACAACCTAAGGTGTAAAAGGCGACTTTTTTATTCGAATTCATTTACTTACTTTTAACCGTACAAATTTAGTATTTTTATTATGATTTTTGAAACCGAACGACTTTTAATACGAGTATTAAAAAACACAGACATAGAAGCTTTTCATGAAATGCATGCGAATGAAAATGTTATGATTTATACCGATTCAGGTATTAAAACTTATGAGGAAGACGTGTTAGATTTGAAAAATTGTATAGCTTGTTATACCAAAAAAGACAATCGGTTTTGGGTTTGGGCTGTAATTAGAAAAGAAGATAAGCAATTTTTAGGGTCAATTGCTTTGATTGAATATGATGTAAATAATGACGAAGTTGGATTTCGGTTTTTAGAAAAATATTGGAATAAAGGTTATGGTTTTGAATCCTTAAAAGGCTTGCTTATTTATGCAAAAAAAACAGGTTATAAAGAATTATATGCCGAAGTTTACGCTAAAAATAGAGCATCCGAAATTATATTAAGAAAAACAGGTTTTACTTTTGTAAAAGAATATCTTTGCAAGAAATCTAATTTAATAGATAGATTATTTAAATTAACATTATGACACAACACATACAAAAAGAAGATTATTACACAGTAATTTTCATTTCAAAACAAGCAGATAATACGCAAGGCTATGCAGAAATGACACAAAAAATGGATGAATTGGTGAAAATACAAAAAGGTTTTATTGGCGTAGATAGTGTTCGTGATGGTAAAAATGGAATTACTATTTCCTATTGGGATAGTTTAGAAAGTATAAAATCTTGGAGTATGAATGAACGACATGCCGAAGCTAAAAAAGGCGGAAAAGAACAATGGTATGAAAATTTTACTGTTCGTATTTGTAAGGTGGAGCGTGAGTATGCTTTTGGAGTTTAAGAAATAAAATAGTTGGTAAAGAAAAGAATAGATAAGGTTGATGAAATTTTATAATACATATTATGGATTTAATGGTCAAAACAAACTAATTGGCTTCGTTTTTTTCATTGTGCTATTGTCTTCTTGCAATCCAAAACCATCTTATTTTGAAGACAACTTAGTGTTTAGATACAATGCACATGCTAATATTACCTCTTTAGATCCAGCTTTTTCACGTAAACAACAAGAGATTTGGGCTACCAATCAATTATTTAATAGCTTGGTGCAATTAGATGATAATCTAAATGTAAAACCAGATATTGCTAAAAATTGGTCTTTTTCTGAAGACGGAAAAACTATTGATTTTGAATTACGAAAAGATGTTTTTTTTCATAAACACATCTTATTCGGAAAAGATAGTACACGAACCGTTAAAGCGCAAGATTTTGAATACTCTTTTAATCGTTTAAAAGATAAAAAAACAGCTTCACCAGGTAAGTGGGTTTTAAATAATGTGTCTAGTTTTAAGGCTATAAATGATTCTATTTTTCAAATAAAATTAAGAACACCATTTCCGCCATTATTAGGCTTATTGGCTATGAAATATTGCTCAGTTGTTCCTAAAGAAATTGTAAATTATTATGGTTCAAAATTCCGTTCTAACCCAATAGGAACTGGTCCTTTTTATAAAAAAATATGGGTTGAAAATACCAAATTAGTATTTAGAAAAAACAACTTGTATTATGAAAAAGATAACGGAAAGCAATTACCTTATTTAGAAGCCGTTTCTATTACTTTTTTACCTGATAAACAAAGTGAATATTTACAATTTATCCAAGGAAATATAGATATGTTATCTGGTATTGACGCATCCTATAAAGATGATTTGTTAACTGATGTTGGTACTTTAAGAAAAAAACATAGCAAACGCATTACTATACAAAAATCACCATATTTAAATACGGAATATTTAGGTTTTTTTATGGAAGTAGATAATAAGTACCCAACTTCTCATCTTACAATTCGTAAAGCGATTAATTATGGTTTTGATCGAAAAAAAATGATTACGTATTTACGAAACGGTATTGGAACACCTGCGATACATGGTTTTATACCCAAAGGAATGCCAAGTTTTAATAACCTAAAAGGATATGATTATAACCCTAAAAAAGCCAAGGAATTAATTGATATATACAAACAAGAAACTGGTAATAGTAACCCTGAAATAACACTAACTACCGATGCTAACTATTTAGATTTATGTGAATTCATACAGCAAGAATTAGGTAAATTAGGATTGAAAATTAAAGTAGAAGTAGTGCCGCCATCTGTTTTAAGGCAAGGAAAGTCAAAAGGAGACCTACCTCTTTTTAGAGCTAGTTGGATTGCCGATTATCCGGATGCAGAGAATTACCTATCTTTATATTACAGTAAGTTTCATACGCCAAATGGTTCCAATTACACCCATTTTAAAAATAGTGATTTTGATAAATTATACGAAGAAGCAATAACTATTGTTGACAATGAAACACGCTACAAATTGTATCAAAAAATGGATGAAATTATTATAGAGCAAGCGCCTATTGTTCCTTTATATTACGATGAGGTAACTCTTTTTTCTCAAAATAATGTAAAAGGTTTACTGGTAAATCCAGTTAATTTATTGCATTTAAAAAAAGTTTTTAAAAATTAACTCATACTTCTTTATAATAGCAATATTCTCCTTGATTTGTTTTTGTGTGTGAATCTGTTTTAAAGGATAAAATAGTACTAACAATTTTATCAGCAATAGCCAAACATGATGTTGCTGCTGGCGATGGCGCATTTAAAACGTGAATAATATTGTTGCTTTCTTCAATTAAAAAATCATCCACCATATGGCCATTAAAATTAACCGCTTGTGCCCGAACTCCAGAACGTGCTCTTTCAATATCATTAATGGTCAACGAAGGCATCATTTTTTGTAATGCTTTTAAAAATAATTGTTTTGAAAAGGCGCGTTTGTATTCTTGCATTCCTTGTCGCCAATGTTTAGCAAACAATTTCCACGTTCCTTTATAAGTTAGTGCCTCAAAGCTATCTTTAAAATTAAAACTAGTGGTAGAATAACCTTCTCTTTTAAAGGAAAAAACAGCATTAGGACCACATTCAATACCACCAGTTATCATTTTTGTAAAATGAACGCCTAAAAATGGGAAATCAGGATCTGGAACTGGATAAACTAAGGTGTTAATTTTGTGCTCTGCGTGCTTTTTTAATGTATAATAGTCGCCTCTAAAACCAACAATTTGCATGTTAATAGTAGCGTTATTTTTTTTAGCATTCCTGTCGGATTGTAAGCCTGTACAGAAAATTAATTTTTCGGTATAAAAATTTTCTTTAGAAGTACAAATCGTTTTTTGGTTTGCTTTAGAGTCGATAATTTTAGTGACTTCACAAGAATAAACCAGTTTGCTTTTTGAATTTATTTTTGTAATAATTTCAATAAACTTATTGCAAACAGCAACATAATTTATGATTCCTGCTGTTGGAACCCAAATAGATTTTAAGGCCTCAATAAAAGGTTCTTTTTCTTTGGTTTCTTCATTGGTTAAAAATCGAATTCTAGGCGTTTTATTTGCGATGCCTTTATTGTAAATAGCTTCTAAAAGTGGTAATTCTTCTTTGGTAGTTGCAACAATTACTTTACCACAAATCTCATGTTCTACCTGGTTTTTTTTCGCGAAATCAACTAGTTGTTCTCTACCATTCTTACAATTTTTTGCTTTATAAGAATTTGGTGTATAATAAATTCCTGAATGAATAACGCCTGAATTTCTGCCAGTTTGATGTTTGCCAATTCGACTTTCTTTTTCTAAAATTCCAATACTCTTATTTGGAAATTTTAATTGAAGTTTATAAGCGGTTGCTAAACCTATAATACCAGCACCAACTATAATAAAGTCGAATTTCGTTTCCATTAATTTGATTTGTTTACTAACTCGTTTAGTTCCATAGTAAAATCATATTGTAAATCTTCGTGAAGTTTACCAATACTTTTTTGAATTAATAGAATTTGTCGGTCAAAAATATTTTGTAAGCTTACATTTCTCGCCATACTTGGTTCCATATTCTTTAACTGTTCACAAAAAAAAAGTAAAAGTTCAATTTCGGTTTCTTTATTTAGCGTGTATCTAATGTGTTTTTTAGTTAGACGTAATATTTTTCTAACTGATTTTTTTATATAAAAATAGCTATTGGTATTTATTTCAGAAAAAAGAGTGGTAATAGTATCTTTTATAGTATTAATATATGCCGCTTCATCGGTTTCGAATAAAAGATACGTTAACAATTCTTTATTCTCTTTTTTGAATTTAGCTAAACGCAAACATAATTCCATCAATTCTTTTGGAGATTGATGTATTAGTTCTTTTTTTATTTCGGTTACGGATGCAGTTTTCATGGTTTAGCAAAAAAATAATTGAAAAACTTGTAACTTGTAAAGGTAGATAAAAATGGTTTCACGAGTCTTATGATTTTTAGAGTAAAGATTCTCCATTTAAATTTGTAGTTAAAACGTCACTCATATAATCAAAAAAAGGTCGTAAAGTTTTAAAATAATTATCTACGTTAGATAAAAAATGAGGAGATAAAACTTCTTTATCGGTTAGTTGCTTAACAGCAATGAATCCTTTTTTACGAATTAAATCAATATTAGGATGTGCTTTGTCAAAATTTCTTGGAGCAGATTTCAATGCAGCACCTTCTAGTTTATTTCCAAATACAGAAACAAATTTTCGGGTGTTAATTATGGCCCTTATTTCGCTAGCATCCATTTCAAACTCCTTACGAATACGTAATAAATCCATTTTATTTGGATTCCAAAATCCACCAGCAATAAAAGATTCTCCAGGTCTAATTCTCAAATAATAACCACCACGTAATGCAGCACCAGTTCTAGAAAACGAAGCAGCAAAATGGGGTTGGTATGGCGTTTTGTCTTTCGAAAAACGTACATCTCTATAAATACGGAATAATTTGTATTTATCTATCTTGTCATGTTTGTTGAGGTTTTGGATGATGTTGTTATGAAATTCTTTGATCAAGGCTTGTTCTTTTACAAAAACCGGCTTGTGTTCATGAAACCATTCTCTATTATTGTTGCGTTTTAACTCGTTAAGATAGTTTAAAGTAGATTGGTTAATTTTCATAAAGAAATTTAAAGTGTTAATTTTAATTATTTAAAAATTTCATTTAACAATTTTGCTAATCTAATACCACCTTTTTGTAATTGACTTCGGACTGTTCCAAAATGTAAATACGAATAGCGATAGCTTAATTTGTCTCCTTTTTGAGCTGATTTATATACTTCTATTGCTAACTTTTGAGATTCATTTACCCAATCAATTACCTCGCCTTTTTGATATGATTTAAGCTGTTTTTTACTTAAATCTTTAGCGTTATTTGCTAATTCTACATAACTCATATCCCATTTATCAATCATATTTTCATCCCAAACACGATGTAAATTACTTCCTTTTCCAAACCATTGTACCTGTATACTATTACCTCCTTTATCTTCGGTTCTTCCTACATGTAAAGGTTGGTGTAAGTCACCAATAAGATGCACAAGCATTTTAAGATAAAATTTCTTTTCTTCTTTACTACTATTTTTATCTTTTAATACTTTAATAGAGAATTCAATTCCTGTGATTAGATCTCCTTTAGGATTTTTATTTGAAGATTTATAGTCGCTATGAAATGGATAATTAATATAATGCCAAGTGTAATATTTTCGAAAGTTCTTATCGGATTTTATTTCATCTGCATAGGTAGATACAAAAGCTAAACTCTCTCCATTAAGTAGCTTATCAATTTTCTTTTTTACACATTTTTTAAGATGCTTTTCTGCTATTTCTCCTACCGTTCTATGCCCAGTTGGACCCCAAATTGGATTTGAATATAAGGAGCTTGCTATAAAAAGAAATAGAAGAATGCAAATGTTATTTTTAAAATTCATGAGTTGTATTTTTCGCTAATATAGATAGATATTTATTTATAATCAAGTTAATTCTATTTGCTTTTAATTATATTTACACTTAATATAATTTTGAATAATAATGAAAGAATATAAAATAATTAAACAACCAGGAACTACCATACGAAAAGATCAGGATTTTGAAGATTTATTAAATAGTTATGCCAAGCTAAATTGGCGAGTTTTAGAAATATTTATTCATCGAGGTTTTTTAAAGGCTTTAATTGAGAGAGATAAAGTAAATCAATAGAATTATTAATTTGCTGAAACCAAAAAAGCATCCATTTAAATGGATGCTTTTTTAATAATAAGAAGTAGTTATGTTTTATTTTACTTTATCAACGATTGCTTTAAAAGCTTCAGGATGATTCATTGCTAAATCCGCAAGTACCTTACGATTTAAGTCAATGTTATTAGCCTTTACTTTTCCCATAAATTGAGAGTAAGACATTCCGTGTAAACGAGATCCAGCGTTAATACGTTGAATCCATAAACCACGAAAATTTCTTTTGTTGTTTTTTCTATCGCGGTAAGCGTAACTCATTGCTTTATCCACTGCATTTTTTGCAACGGTATACACATTTTTACGTCTTCCGAAATATCCTTTTGCTAGTTTTAATATTTTTTTTCTACGAGCTCTTTTAGCTACTGAATTTACTGATCTTGGCATTTTAATTTTTTGTTTTTGTATTAGGCAGTTCTTATGAACATTTTTACTTTAAGCACTAACACATGGTTAAATATTTCCTTTTAATTTTTTTAAATAATTTGTCGTTTAAATTTATACGATAGATTATTTAAGACAAAGTTGATTTTTAATGTTAGACAGATCCGCTTTATGAACTAATGTAGAATGTCTTAATTTTAACTTTCTCTTTTTACTTTTTTTAGTCAATATATGACTTTTAAAAGCGTGTTTTCTTTTAATTTTTCCAGAACCAGTAACTTTAAAACGTTTCTTAGCGCTAGATTTGGTTTTCATTTTAGGCATTTTCTTCCTGTTTTTAAATCAAAAAATGATTTGTTATTATTTATTTACTTCTTATCTTATTTCTTTTTTAAAGGAGCCATATACATGGTCATACGTTTCCCCTCTAATTTCGGCATTTGTTCTACTTTTCCATACTCTTCTAAATCTTGCGCTAAACGTAATAATAAAATTTGTCCTTGCTCTTTAAAAATTATGGATCTTCCTTTAAAGAAAACAAATGCTTTTAATTTTGCACCATCTTTAAGAAACTTCATCGCATGTTTCTTTTTAAATTGATAATCGTGATCATCGGTTTGTGGACCAAAACGAATTTCTTTTACGACAACTTTTGTTGTCTTCGCTTTTAAAGCTTTTTCACGTTTTTTATCTTCATAAAGAAACTTCTTATAATCCATTATTTTACATACTGGAGGATTTGCTTTTGGTGATATTTCTACGATATCTAACTCAAAGTCAAGAGCCATCTGTTTTGCTTTGGCGATTAAGTAAACCCCAACTTCAACATTATTACCAACAAGTCGTACTTCAGGTGTACGAATAATCTTATCGTTAATTCTGTGTTTGTCTTCTTTAAAAACTCTTCCAGGACCTCTTCTTCCTCTTTTTCTACGTATTGCTATGGCTATATAATTTTGTTGCTATAAAAGCTGTTTATTAAAATTGTTTTAATGTTTTACTAATTTCTACATTAATAAGACTTGCAAATTCATCAACACTAAATGTGCCAATATCTCCTTCACTATGTTTTCTTACTGAAATACTCTCATTTTCAGCTTCTTTTTCCCCTATAATTATCATATATGGGATTTTGCTCATTTCGGCATCTCGTATTTTTCTACCTACCTTTTCATTCCTATCATCTACGAGGGCGCGAATTTCGTAATTTTCAAGCAGATTTAAAACTTTTTTCGTATAAATTTCATATTTTTCGCTAATTGGTAGTAAAATCACCTGTTCAGGCATTAACCAAAGCGGAAAATTACCACCAGTATGCTCTAAAAGTATGGCGATAAACCGTTCCATCGAGCCAAAAGGTGCACGATGAATCATCACGGGTTTATGCAATTGATTGTCAGAACCTTTATAACTCAAGTCAAAACGTTCGGGTAAATTGTAATCTACTTGAATAGTACCAAGTTGCCAATTTCTACCCAAAACATCTTTAATCATAAAGTCTAATTTTGGACCATAAAATGCAGCTTCACCATATTCTATCACCGTTTTTAGTCCTTTTTCTGACGCAGCTTTTATAATAGCATTTTCTGCTTTTTCCCAGTTTTCATCAGAACCTATATATTTTTCTTTATTTTCAGGATCACGTAAGGATATCTGTGCTGTAAAATCTTCAAAACCTAAAGCTTTAAAAACATACAAAACCAAGTCAATTACATTTTTAAACTCTTGATTCAATTGATCTGGTGTGCAAAAGATATGTGCATCATCTTGTGTAAAACAACGTACTCTAGTTAAGCCGTGTAGCTCGCCACTTTGTTCATACCTATATACAGTACCAAATTCAGCAAATCTTTTTGGTAAATCTTTATAAGAATATGGTTTGTGATTAAAAATTTCACAATGATGTGGGCAATTCATCGGTTTTAACAAATACTCTTCACCTTCTTTTGGCGTTCCAATTGGTTGAAAACTATCTGCACCATATTTTTCATAATGACCCGAAGTTACATATAAATCTTTATGACCAATATGTGGTGTAATCACCATTTCGTAACCTGCTTTTTTCTGTGCTTTCTTT
>CAZOQL010000101.1:0-8711 GCA_964582005.1 uncultured Flavobacteriaceae bacterium
AATATGACGCATGCGCTGTTTTAACTCTAAATTATCCCAGGTTACATCAAAAACAGAAGTCATAAAAACAGTTTCCTTAAAATTAGGAACTACCTGTTTAATAGCTTTAGAAAAATCAGCTATAAATTTTTTGTTATAAACGTATTTTAGTGGTTCCATATTTATTTCACTACTTCAACCCATTGTCCTTTAGTTCTAGTAAAGAAGTCATTATCGTACATTGCTTCGGCTTGTATGCCAAATAAATAATATTTTCCTAAATACGAAGCATTTAACAACACATTAAATGTTTTGGATTTTGTGCCGTTTAAATGGAAGTAAAAATTAACTCTATCATCTTTAATGTCGGTAAAGTTTGCCGAGCTTGATGCTACATTTCCATAATCGGTAAAACGTGTATTTACAATTTCCCAACCAGAAGGAAATATTTCGGTTAACGCAACATCATTTACGTATTCATTTTTTGTACTACTTATGGTAACCGATGCCATAAAATCGGTTCCTTGAGTAAGTTTACTAACATCTATTTTGTTGCCATTTACATCTTTATAAACAATACTAACATTAAGATTTCGTTTTTCGGCAATTTCTTCTCCTAATGGTAAAATACCTTTATTTAACAACCTTACAAATACCACATTGTTTTCTAGATTGGTTAGTGTTACTTTATTAGTACCGTAATTAACAGTAAACTCTCGTTGTGCAACAGCATATTTAGAATTTACTTTATTTGGGTTTAAAGCATTGACTTTATACGTTACTTTTATTGCTTTACCTCCATTTTTATCCACCATTTTTGACATTGCTAATAAACTAAAACTTGTTGATTGTGTGTTCATATAACTATTAGAAGATAATCTTTTTGCTATTGATTTTGCTACATCTAAATATTGAGTATCGTTAAGTAACAATAAGGTTTCCATTGCCATTGCTCTATTTCTATCTGGCGAGCCATACGTACGATAATCGTATTTATAAGGTTTAAAATCCATATTTGCAGTATTGGTAAGTTTTTTAGCAACTTCTTTTTGACCAGCCAAAGCATATGCTGCAGCCAAACGCCATTTAGCATCGTTACTTAAATTACTTTCTCTTAAACGATTCATAGAAGCAAGATCTGCATGACTAGCTAAAGCTAAAGTATACAATCTATAAGCTTGCGCTAAACTATTATTATACCTAGAGCCTGAACGCCAATCTCTTGCCGCTTGTTTTTGGTATTTAAGCCAATTACTCATAAAGGTAAGTGGTAAAACAAAGCCTTTTTTCTCTGCTTCTATCATAAAATGACCTCCGTAACTTGTTCCCCAATCGTTTGCTGTATTTTGACCACTCCAATAACTTAATCCGCCATTTGGCGTTTGAAAATCGCCTAATTTTGCAACCGCAATTTTTACGTTTGCAGCCATTGTTTGTTTTTTCTGTGCCGTTACATCAAAAATACTTCCTAAATATAATTGTGGAAACACACTTGAAGTGGTTTGTTCTACACAACCATGCGGATATCTAATTAAATATTCCATACGTTGTGTAAAATTCATTGCTGGTAAGGTAGAAAATTCAATTTCACCAAGATTACTGCCTTTTACACCAAAGGTATTAAAATCAATGATTTGGGTTTCATTTGCTTGTAAAACAATATCGATTGCTTTATTTGTTACAGGGTTTGGATTTACAATATCAATTTCTACTTGATAAGAGGATTTTTCACCATTTCCTTGCGCAATAACTTCAATCATTCCAATTCCTTTTGCATCGGAAAAATCCAATTCAAAATTCACCATTTTTTCATCTGGTTTTATAAAACGTACATGGTGTGTTTGTTTGCCAATAATTTTAATACCCTTACTTAATTTTAAAGATATTTTGGCATTTTTAATTTTATCTTCCATCGCAAAAACGGTAACAGGTAAGGTTACTTTTTCTCCTGGACTTAGTTTTCGCGGAAGCGATGCTAATACCATTAATGGTTTTTTAACTGGCGTTGTTTTTTGAGCATTACCATATGCTGGCGAATTATTATCACCTGCAACAACCATCGTTCTAACCGAACCAATGTATTTTGGCATTTTTATAGTATGTGATTTTTGTTGTTTACTGCCTAAATTAAATGGTCCTAAAGTCATTACGATAGGTTTAAATCTATTCGCTTTTTTTGCCTTTTTTGACTTTGCCTCTTCATCGCCACCAATAGCAAAAATTTGTTCTATACTACCTGAATATGCACCAATTACATCGTCAAAAATATCCCACGTTTTTACACCTAAAGCTTGTCTTGTATAAAAGTCATCCCAAGCATTTGGTGTTTTAAATCGTGTTAAATCTAATAAACCTTCGTCTACTATTGCAATAGTATAGGTCATTCTTTTTCCGTTTTTTTCACTAACTGTAACCGTAAAATCCGTTTCTGGACGAAGTTTCTTTGGCATATCAATTACAGGTTCTAATCGTGTATTGGGATCTTCTACTAATAGCGGAATTATGCCATATAAACGCAGTGGTAAATCATTTTCAACTGCTGCGTGTTTTTGTAATAAAGAAATATTTACATAAATGTTTGGTGTCATTTCTTTGGTTATTATCAAATCTGTTGTAGTTTCTTTACCCGAAGTTTCTACCCATTTTTGACTCAAAACTTCTTGCCCATTTTCAATACTAACCAATGCACGACCGCCTTTACCTGACGGAAATGTTATGCGCGCCGTTTCACCAACGTTATAGGTGTCTTTATCTGCCGAAAAAACCAACATTTTTGCAGATTCGGCATTACCTGAGTTTTGTCGTTTCCACCAATCTTTATAAAAATAAGTAGTGCGACCAGTTGCATGACCACTTTTTGGATCGTAAATTCTTATTAAATAACGACCGCCTTTATTATTTGGTACGTTTATTTTAAAGCTCGCTTTACCATTAACATCGGTATTTAATTTGAATTCTTTATAGGTTTTGTGGTATTTACTTCCGTTATACGATGCTAAATCATCGTGACTAGAACTCCACCACCAACGCCATTTTATTTGGTAAATTTCTACCTCTAAGCCTTTTCTTTTTATTGGGTTTCCTTTATCATCAACCGTTGCTATATCAAACGTAATATCTTCATCGGTAAAATAAGAATCGTACGAACGAGATTTAGGTGATTTTAAACCAACAAACGAAATGTAAGGTGCGTAATTTTTAGAGAAAACATCCATAGAAAAATCGCCGCCATTTTCAAATGCTCTAGTAAAGAAAGATGCGCGTAACATACCAGGAGCTTTGCTTTGTAAATTAATTTTACTTGAAATGATTGCTGTTCCGTCTACATCTAATTTTCCATCAAAAATAGTAAGTTCTTCGCTAGAAAAGGAGCGCGTAGGGTCTTTAAAAATATATTTAGGAAAATTTTTAAAGGTAGTTGTTGTATTGCTAAACTTTACTTTTACATCGACTTTTAAATTTTTTGCTGGCGTGCCGTGCAACCATTTTACTGCAAGATTTCCTTTAATTCTTTTTTTGGCAGATAATACTTCTGAAGGGAAATCCATCTGAATCTTTAAACGGTTTGGTTTAATGGTTTCTACCTTTAAATTTTTATGAAATGTTGCGCCACCAACGGTAACTTTTGCATTCCAATTTCCTGTTGGTGAAGCGTCTGAAGTAACTACGTCAAATTTATAAAAACCATTAATATAAGTAGTTGTAATTTGTTTGTAAATTAGTTTTTGCCTTGCATCGGTCACTTCCATTTTTACAGGATGGTTTTTTGGTAGTTTATTACCTTTATCATTTAAGATGAAATTTAAGTGTAGTGTGTCTCCAGGTCTCCAAACGCCACGTTCTCCATAAATATAACCCAACAATCCCTTTGCTATTTTTTTACCCGAAACATTGTATTTACTAAGCGATAAAGAATGCCCATCGTCTAGTTTTATATAGGTAGAACTTGTGCCTTTTTGTACAATAGCAAAATAGGCGTTTTTATCTTTCTGAAACTTTGTAAAACCATCACTATCGGTTGTGGTTGTACCTATTTCTTGCTGTTGGTAATTGTATAAACTTACTTTTGCACCAGTTACTGGCTTGGTAGTTAATATATCTGTCACCGAAAAATAGTAGTTTTTGTTTTCTCCTTTTTTTACAATTACTCCTATATTTGAAGCTAAAATGTTTTGCGAAACAGTTCTGTCTTCATTTAAATAATAAGCATCTTTACAAGGGTTTTTTCGATCTTGCCAATTGTAAAAATTGTTTTTATAACTATATATTAAATTATCCCAATATTGCTCTTCTCTTTCTTCTAAATTTTTAGCTTCGGCAATCGTGTAATTTTGTGTTTCATCGTAGTAGTAATCGTCTTCGTAATAATCATCATAGTCGCCTTCATTATTTGTATTGTTTTCTGAATCCTCACAATTATAAAGAGAGTATGATGGTTTTATACCTAATTCGATTCTATAAATTGCGCCTGGCTCGGTACGAATGATTTTAGATAAATCAATGGAATAGGTTTTAAATTTACCATTGTCGTTTGTTTTATCCTTATCAAGAATTATTGTTTTTTTAGCAATTCGTCTACCAACTCTACGTATTTGGTGCTTATTATTGGTGTTTAAGTTGTTGCTCTGCAAGAATTGTAACACATTGTTTTCGTAAATTTTTATTATACGAACATCAACTGCTTTTAGATTTACCGCTTTAAAATTGATTTTTAAATCCGTAGAGTTTGGCATAATAACGCCACTGTTTACAAATTTAACTTCTGGTTTTAATTGTTCAAAGGCTACTTTTTGAGAATAGAGTTTCTTTAATTTATAACCATCTGTACTTTTGATGCCTTTAAATACTTCTACGTTTACATTACCAACAATTCTGTTGCTTGGGTAAACTTTTAAAACATTGCCATTTACTACGTATTTTAACTTTCCTGCTTTTTCTATATTAACTAAGCCGTTAAAGTTTTGTTGCTTTTTTAAAGGGTCGGAAAAATTGATTTGTAAGTGTAGTTCAGGTGATTGTAATACGTTTACACTGGCTACTGAAAAGTTATTTTTTCCAATTATTTTAACTGTATTTTCTCCTTTGTTGTTTATTTTAAACTTCTTTCCGTTCCAAGAAATATGTATATCACTATCTTCATCATAACGTTGAATGCTATCTATGGTAAAATCAAAATTAGTACTTATTAAATCGCTCTTATTCCATTTTATAGGTAGTTTTTTTCCTTTTTGTGTGGCAGAAATTAATTGTTTTGCGGTTTCTAAAGGCATTATATCTGCAGTAGTTAAATTTCCTTCTAAATATTGCCATCCTTTAGAATATGATTGTAAATTGGTGGTGTTTATTTTAAAACTCTGACTTTTGGTTTTAAAAGAAAATTGGTATTTTTTAAACTTAGCGTTTGGTAACACTTTTTTAAGCTGAAAAGTTACCTTATATTCTGTATTTGGTTTGAAAGGCGTATCGGGTTTAAAAATTAACGTTCTTTTGTTTTGTGCTTGTAATTTTCCTTTTATGGATGGCGAAATTTTAAAAATAGCCTTGCTTATTTCTTTATTAGCTTCCCAAGAAGGCACGTCTTTTGCCAACATTATTTTAATAGGTTGTGCTGTTGAAACCACACCTGAGGTTGTATAAAAAATATACTCTTTGTATTTAAAAAGATTGTCTTTTGTTTTTTTATTTGAATCTTTACAGGATATCATAGCAAAAGACACTAAAAACGATAATAAAACGAATTTAAAGAATTGGGGGTTTTTCATAATTTAGAAATGTTTTAAAAACTTGAAAAAATAATTTTTCAATGCTATAAAATTACAATTTATTTATAGTTTATTACAATTCAATTCACAAATGTTAAATAATAATTTATATTTGTAAGTGAAACTTACTTTTTTATAGAAACACCTAACGTAAACTAAATATATAACAAATGGAACACTTACTAGAAACTGGAACTAAATTTGCACCACAATTATTAGTATTGGCTTTTTTAATTATTACTTTTTTAACCTCAGCTTTAGATAAATTAATGGATTGGAAAGGAAATATTAGTTATTTCAATGCGCATTTTGGAGCAACTTTTTTAAAGGGGGAATCAAGCCTTATGTTGGGTTTTGTTCTTTTTATGGAATTTATTGCTGCCATACTTTGTATTGTTGGAATTTTTCAAATTTACAATAACGGCGAAACTGAAATTGCCTTTTGGGGTGCAATTATAGCTGCTAAAACTTTGCTTTTTTTACTTTTAGGACAGCGAATTGCTAAAGATTATGCTGGCGCAATGACCATTGCGGTTTATTTTATGGTTGCTGTTTATGGGGTTTCTTTGTTGGGATAAAACTCCATTTTTAAACCAATTTATCACGAGTAGACAATACATTGTCTACATCAAAATAATTTCTACCATAATTAGTTCTTACGTCTTCGCCTAATTTTTTTATCACTTGGTTGGTTAATAAAATAACTAGTTCTTCTTCTTTATTTGGATAAGATAAATCTTTACCAGATGGCACTATTTTTCTTCCTTTGGTAGAATGATTTTGCCTTCTATTATGATAGTGTTCTTTATCGTAAAGTTCGTGATAACAGTGAATGATTTCGTGTGCTAATAATGCTAATGGTGAGTTTTTTCCTAGGTTATCAGTCGTAAAACGTTTTTTATAATGCTTTCTGAATTTAGCACCTTGTGTGTCGTTAAAGAAAATAGTATTTGTAGATCCTTGGTATTGATTTTTATGGAACTGCCTAATATAAATGGGTTCGTTAGTTCTATCTACCAAAATGTCTAAAATATTTATTACCTCTTTTTTTGAGTCTTCTTCTAATAAATGTGCTAATTTTTTATACGAAACCAGTAAAATATCCTTTTCATATAAGTAATCTAACGCAACAATTGTATTTATTAAAAAGTTGTTTTCTATTTTACGATAATCTCTTCGGTAAATATATTTGTAACGATATTGTTTATTTTTCTCAAAAAGAATAATCATACATTGTTATTTAGTATTTTTGTGATACAAAGAAACAATAAAAAGATGAAAGTAGCAGTAGTTGGCGCAACAGGAATGGTTGGAAATATTATGTTGCAAATATTAGAAGAACGGAATTTTCCGATAACGGAATTGTTATTAGTTGCTTCAAAAAAATCCATTGGAAAAGAAATTACGTTTAAAAACAAAACCCATAAAGTAATTGGTTTAGCTGATGCTGTTTTACAAAAACCAGATATTGCTTTATTTTCGGCTGGTGGAAACACTTCTTTAGAATGGGCACCCAAATTTGCCAAAGTTGGTACTTTTGTAATTGATAATTCATCTGCTTGGCGAATGGATAATACTAAAAAATTAATTGTTCCCGAAATTAATGCCAACACACTTACTAAAGAAGATAAAATAATTGCTAATCCTAATTGCTCTACCATTCAAATGGTTTTGGCTTTAGCACCATTGCATAAAAAATACGGCATTAAACGTTTGGTTATTTCTACCTACCAATCTATTAGTGGTACTGGAGTTAAGGCGGTACAACAGTTAGAAAATGAGTACAATAATGTAAAAGGAGAAATGGCATATGCGTATCCTATTCATAAAAATGCCATACCACATTGCGATGTTTTTGAAGAAAATGGTTATACCAAAGAAGAAATGAAACTCGTTAGAGAAACGCAAAAAATATTAGACGATAAAACAATTGCTATTACGGCTACTGCCGTTAGAATTCCTGTAGTTGGTGGTCATAGTGAAGCGGTTAATGTTGAATTTACTAACGATTTTGATATTAATGAAGTTCGAAAATTATTAGAAGAAGCCTCTGGTATTGTTGTACAAGATAATTTAGATACCAATACGTATCCGATGCCAATATATGCACAAGGAAAAGATGCTGTTTTTGTAGGTAGAATCCGTAGAGATTATTCACAACCAAAAACTTTAAATATGTGGATTGTTTCTGATAATTTACGAAAAGGAGCAGCTACAAACACCATTCAAATTGCTGAAAAATTACTAGAAAAAAATATTTTATAAATATTAAATAGTCTCTTTTATGAAAACCATCGCTATTGCAAACGATCACGCAGGTACAGAATACAAGTTTAAAATTATTGAATTCTTAGAAAAAGAAGGATATAAAATACTGAATTTTGGTACAGATACTAACGATAGTATGGATTATCCCGATACTATTCATCTTGCTGCAAAGGCCGTAAATGATAAAAAAGCTGAAATGGGAATTATACTTTGTGGTTCGGGAATTGGTGCTCAAATGACCGCAAACAAACATCAAAATGTACGTGCAGCTTTATGTTGGAACAACGAATTAGTAACTTTAACCAGACAACATAACGATGCTAATATATTAAGTATTCCTGCGCGTTTTGTAAGTGAGCAACAGGCTTTGGGTTTTGTAAAAATATTTCTAAATACTACTTTTGAAGGTGGACGACACGCAACAAGAATTTCTAAAATTAATATAAATAATTAAAACAAACATCATGAAAAAAAATTACATTCTTACCACAATTTTACTTTTAAGTATCTGTGTATTTAATGCACAAACTACTTGGACAGGAGCAAACATTACATTTACTAAAGCAAATAATGCCGATTTTACTTTAACAGTCAATCAAGATATTATAACAAATAATGTTAGTATTACAAGAGGTAATGGTCAAGGTATCTTAAATTCAAGTAGTAAATGCAACTTTTCGAGGATTAGAAATTAAAATTATT
>CAZOQL010000102.1:0-8551 GCA_964582005.1 uncultured Flavobacteriaceae bacterium
GAATAAAAATTCATTCAAACTGAAAACAAATATTAGGTCGAACTCAGGTTATTATCTAAGTTATATTTTCGGATATAATTTGTACCTATTTCGACACCAAAATAAAGTTTCTTCGTTGGGTTTACATAGTTTTTTAATCGCTCTTTTTTGGCAAGTTCCTTTTCTTTTTTTATACGTATTTTTTGTGATTTTTTATCCGATTGAGAAAAAAGGATAAAAAAAGAGGATAAGAAAACTAGAAGTGTAATTTTTTTCATAGATATGTGTTTAAACCACAACGTAATAAAGTCTAATTTACTTTTCCAACTTTAATCCAATACGTTTACGAATAACATCTACATCTAAAATTTTAACCATTATATGCTGTTGTAAACTAACAATTTCATTTGGATCTTTCACAAAAGTGTCCGATAAATTAGAAACATGAATAAGTCCGCTTTCTTTAATACCAATAGAAACAAAGCACCCAAAAGCGGTCACATTATTAACAATTCCTGGTAAAATCATACCTGTAACAACATCATTTATCGTTTTAATATTTGGGTCATAACTAAAAACTGTTGCTTTTTCACGAGGGTCTAAACCTGGCTTTTCTAATTCCTTTTTAATATCCTTTAAAGTTGGTAAACCAACATTTTCTGTTACAAAACTAGTCAAAAATAATTTGGATAAATTATTTGAATTTCCAATCAAGTCGTCAGTACTAACACCTATGCTTTTTGCCATTTTTTTTACAATCGGATAACTTTCTGGGTGCACTGCCGAATTATCTAAAGCGTTTTTTCCGTTTTTAATGCGCAAAAAACCAGCGCTTTGCTCGTAAGCTTTTGCTCCTAAACGAGGCACTTTCTTTATATCCAATCGGGAAGAAAAAGTGCCATTTTTATCTCGATATTCTAGAATGTTTTCGGCTAATTTTCCTCCAATACCAGATACGGATGTTAATAACGATTTACTAGCCGTATTTATATTTACACCAACTAAGTTTACACAACTAGATACCACAATATCCAACTCTTCTTTTAATTTGGTTTGATCTACATCGTGTTGGTATTGCCCAACGCCAATAGATTTGGCATCAATTTTAACCAATTCAGACAAAGGATCCTGCAAACGTCTACCTATTGAAATTGCACCACGAACCGTAACATCTTTATTAGGAAATTCATCTCTTGCTATTTGTGAAGCGGAATATATAGATGCACCAGCTTCGCTAATTACAAACACAGGCACAGGATTTGTAAATGAAATATTTTTAACCAATGCCTCGGTTTCTCTAGACGCTGTTCCGTCACCAATGGCTATAAATTCGATGTTGTGTTTTTTGACTAAATCGCTTATTTTTTTATTTGCTAAAGTTGCTTTATTTTGAGGTTGATGTGGAAAAATAGTTTCGTATTGTAAAAAATCTCCTTGTTCATCTAAACAAACCACTTTACAACCCGACCTGTAACCTGGGTCAATTGCCAATATTCTTTTTTCGCCCAATGGCGCACTTAAAAGTAGTTGTTTTAAGTTCTTAGCAAATATTGTAATAGCAGTAACATCTGCTTTTTCTTTAGATTTTTGTAGTATTTCGTTTGATAAAGCTGGTGCTAATAAACGTTTGTAAGTATCTTCTATAAATCGTTTTAAATAGATTTTAGAATCGGAATTGTTTTTAATAATTCGCTGTTCAATAATATCTAATGTATCGTCTTTATCAATGGCAACCTTTACTTTTACAACACCTTCATTTTCGGCTCTAAGCATCGCTAATAATCGGTGTGACGGACATTTATTTAAAGATTCTTCCCAGTCAAAATAGTCTTTGAATTTTTGCGCTTTTTCATATGCAGCACTATGCTTCTCTAGCTTCTTAATTTTGCTAGTAACTTTTGCTGAAATCACTGCATTTCGTTCGTAAATTCGTCTTAATCTATTACGGACTCCAATATTTTCATTAATATTTTCAGCAATTATAAAACCAGCACCTTCAATAGCTTGATCTTCATTTTGTATGATTTCACTGATGTATTGAGAAGCGGTATATTCTATATTATCATTGCCTTGCGTCATAATTATTTTCGCAAAAGGTTCTAATCCGTTTTTACGAGCTGTTTCCGCTTTGGTTTTTCGTTTTTTCTTGTACGGCAAGTAAATATCCTCTAATTCTTGTAACGATTTACATCGGATAATTTTGTTTTTCAGTTCTATCGTTAAAATTTCTTGTTCTTCCAAATTTTTTAAGATGGCTTCTTTTCGTTTTTCAAAAATTTCGAATTCTTTTTTTAACTTAACGATAATACCTATTGCTACTTCGTTTAAATTACCTGTCATTTCTTTTCGGTATCGAGAAATAAACGGAATAGTACAATCTTCGCCTAAAAGTTTTACGGTATTTGTAATACTTTTTTTGGGGAAATTAGTTTTAGATACTAGGTGCTTTATTAAATTCAATGGCTTTTAATATTTAGATGTATTTACATTCGTTCAGGAACATCGATACCGAGTAACGTAAACGATAATTGAATAGTTTTTGCTACTTTTTGAGATAATTGGGTTCTAAATATTTTTACATCCAAATCATCGCAACCTAAAATAGGAACTGTTTGATAAAATGTGTTATATACTTTTACCAAATCATAGGTGTAATTCGCAATAATGGCTGGGCTATAATTTTTCGCTGCTAATTGTATGGTTTCAGGAAAACCTACTAATTGTTTTAATACTGCTTTTTCCTTATCGTGTAAATCTGTAATGTCTATTTTTTTAGAATAATCAAAATCCGCTTTTCTAAGAATGGATTGAATACGGGCATAGGTATATTGAATAAATGGTCCTGTATTACCATTAAAATCAATACTTTCTTTGGGGTCAAATAAAATACGTTTTTTAGGATCAACCTTTAAAATGTAATATTTTAAAGCGCCCATTCCAATGGTTTTGTATAATCTTTCTTTTTCATCATTAGAATAGCTTTCTAATTTTCCTAATTCTTGTGAGATTTCTCTAGCTGTATTAGTCATTTCAGCCATTAAATCATCGGCATCAACTACAGTTCCTTCACGAGATTTCATTTTTCCTTCAGGCAAATCTACCATTCCGTACGATAAATGGTACATGTTTTTCGCCCAATCAAATCCTAATTTTTTAAGAATTAGAAACAATACTTTAAAGTGATAATCTTGTTCGTTTCCTACGGTATAAACCATAGATTTTATAGTAGGATAATCTTTTGCACGTTGTATAGCAGTTCCAATATCTTGCGTCATATATACGGCAGTTCCATCACTTCGTAAAACTATTTTTTCGTCTAAACCATTGCTTGTTAAATCACACCAAACCGAACCGTCTTCTTTTGTATAAAACACGTTAGATTTTAAGCCTTCGGTAATAAATTCTTTTCCTAATAAATAGGTTTTACTTTCGTAATACAAGGCATCAAAGTCAACACCCATTTCTTTATAGGTAACTGCAAAACCATCGTAAACCCACTGGTTCATTTTTTTCCATAAGGCAACAATTTCATTGTCTCCAGCTTCCCATTTTTGAAGCATTTTCTGCGCTTCTAATAAAAGTGGTGCTTGTTTTTTAGCGTCTTTTTCATCTATTCCGTTGGCAATTAAATTGGTAATTTCTTTTTTATACTCTTTATCGAATTTCACATAGTAATTACCAACTAATTTGTCGCCTTTTAAATTGGTACTTTCTGGCGTTTCACCTTTTCCAAAACGTTGCCAAGCCAACATAGACTTACAAATATGAATACCACGATCATTGATGATTTGAGTTTTGTACACTTTTTTTCCTGAAGCTTTTATAATTTCGGCAACGGAATATCCTAATAAATTATTACGAACATGCCCTAAATGTAATGGTTTATTTGTATTTGGAGAAGAGTATTCAACCATAACCGCATTTTCATTCTCAGTAGATTTAAAACCAAAACTACTATCTGCAAAAGCAGTATAAAAAGTATCTAAATGATACGAATTAACAATGGAAATATTTAAAAAACCTTTTACAACATTAAAATTGGTTACTAAGGCTTCGTTTTTGACCAAATATTCGCCAATTTGAGTTCCAATTTGTACAGGATTACCTTTTAAAAAACGCAATAACGAAAAAACTACTACTGTAATGTCGCCTTCAAACTCTTTTCTTGTTGCCTGAAAATCTACCACTTCAATAGTTATATCAAATATGTTTTTAACCGCATTTATTACGGATTTCTGTAAGGTGTTTTTTAAATTCATGGGTTGTGATTTCTAATGCAAAAATAAGACTTTTTTATTTTGAAATAAGCTATAAATAGGCAGAAAAGTTACTGTAATCTTCTTAAGGAATAAGTTAGATAAAATTAATCAATTCGATTAAAAGTAAATTCATCAAAAAAGAAATCGTAGTTAGGAACATCTATATGTAAGGTTGTAATTTTTCCATTTTTATTGGTGTCAAACCACAATTTCCCTTGTGGTAATGAGGATAGGTTTTTGTTAAAACGGAATGTAAAAATGTTGCTATTCCAGTGCTGTAAACTTGCATTAAAAATACTAGTTTTATCCATTGAGAAATGCAGTTTTTCATCTTTTTTAGTTACCGTTACCGTTCCATACATTCTATCTTTATAAATACCAATATAGTTTTCTAAATTAAGGTGTTTTTTTTGAATTTGATGACGTAACTTTTCGTTTTTAGCCTCTTTTTCTTTTTTACTTGTTTCTTGTTTGGTTTTTATGGCAAGAAAATCCGTAGACCAATCTTTACCCTCTAATTCATTGGCAAGTAGTACATCTAAACTTTTATTTACCAATGCTGTTGGAACCCAATTTAAGCTATTGGTTACTATAATGATACCCAATTTTTTTTCAGGAACAAAGGTTGATTTTGAAATCATACCATCATAACCACCGCCGTGACCAATAATTTTAAATCCTTGATAATCTTGTAAAGCCCAACCTAATCCATAAGATTTAAAATGTATTTTTTGTTCATTATCTCTTACTTGATGATTAATGTGTGGTGTTGTCATATTTCTAAAACTTTTCTTAGAGATATATTCCACACCTTCAAAAGTACCATGATTAAGATTAAGCATTAACCATTTTGCATAATCATTTACCGATGAAATTAATGCGCCAGCTGGCGCCATATTATCCCAGTTCACCCATTTTAGTGTTACGTTTTTATCTGTATCGTAATAATATGGCGTTGCAATATTACTTGCGTTATTAACTTGGCTTGTACTTGTAAGTGTTCTATCCATTTTTAGCGGTTTTAAAAAATGCGTGGTAATATAATTTACCCAAGTAGTATCGGTTACTTTTTCTAAAATTTTTCCTGCTGCAATGTATTGAATGTTTGAATACCCAAATCGTGTTCTAAATGGTGTTGTTGGTTTTAAATATTGTTGTGCGCTTATGATTTCCTTTTGTGTAAGTGATGTCCCGTACCATAATAAATCACCACTAAAGGTTTTTAATCCATTTCTGTGGCAAAGTAAATCTTCAATAGTGGTATTGTTAGTGGTATAATCGTCATATAATTTAAAGTAAGGTAAATAGTCAATAACTTTATCGTTCCATTTTATTTTACCTTGATCTACTAATTGTGCTAGTGCTGTTGCTGTAAACGCTTTAGAATTTGAAGCAATGGCGAATAGGGTATTACCATCTACTTTAATTTTCTTTTTGATATTGGCAAAGCCGTATCCTTTACTGAAAATAATTTTATCTTCTTTTATAATGGCAATTGCCATACCTGGTATGTGCCATTGGTCTAAAGTTTTTTGGTAGTAGGCATCTAAATGTGCTAATTGTTTTGTAGTTTGACTTAATAGCGGCAAGCTAATCGCAAAAATCACTAATAAAAGAAGGTGCTTTTTCATGTTTATATAGATTAAAATTGACGTAAATCAATTACCATTTGGCAACCGATTCATTAAAAATATCTTGTGTAATTCGTTCAAAAATTTCTTCTAGAGCATTTTCTAAAACGCTACCAGTTAATTGTTGGCTTGCACCAAAGTCTGAAAAATGCGTAAAGACCTTGTCAAAATTATCTTCTTTTTTTAATATATTAAAAAAACGGACTTTAATGCCAATAGTTAATCTACTTTGTGCGGCAGTTTGATCTGCTGTTGCGGCAATTGGTGTTACTCTATATTGAGTAATTTCACCTTCAAAAGTTAAATCGGCATTGCCATTAGTCAAACTTAAATTAGTTTGTTGTAAAAATTTATCTTCTAAAGCATTTTTGAAATTCTGACTTAAATTAGGCTCCACAAAGCTAGCGTTATTTGGAAAAACAGGTATTTGTATGGTTTTTGCATCACCAACACTTCCGCCAGTAAAGGAATAAATACCACAGCTTTGAAGGATTAAAATTAAAATCACAAAACGTAATACAACTACTAATTTTTTCATAAGTATAAACTATGGTGTAAATATATGAAATTTAAACCTTTATTTTTTGTTAATTATTATTGGTTTTACAAAACCAATTAACTTCTCTTTTTAGGGGATAAATAAGTCAATTACAAATCAAATTGTTTTATTTTACGATATAAAGTTCGTTCGGAAATACCTAATTCTTTAGCGGCTAATTTTCGTTTGCCTTTATTTCGTTCTAAAGAAGATTTTATCATTTCTTCTTCGCGATCTTGTAAAGATAAAGAAGGTTCTATAATTTCGGTATCTTCATAGTTTTGGTTTGTTTCAGGGTAATTTAATGTTTTAGAAGCAGGAATTATTTCTACATTCGATTTTTTAGAATCAAATTCATTATAAATTCTACGAACTAAATGTTCGTTATCTTC
Source organism: uncultured Flavobacteriaceae bacterium (assembly GCA_964582005.1). Taxonomy (GTDB): domain Bacteria; phylum Bacteroidota; class Bacteroidia; order Flavobacteriales; family Flavobacteriaceae; genus S010-17. The sequence goes on from CAZOQL010000102.1 coordinate 6,800, forward strand.
TTTTATTTCACCATTATTTTGCATTAAATCTAGCGTTAATTTTTTTAAATCGTTTATGTCACCACGCATATCGAGCATAATTTTATAAAAAATTTCACGTTCATTAGCAAAATCTAGTTGTGCATTATCGTTACCTATAACACTTGGTAAATTTGAATTTTGAACAGGTAAATATTCTCTTAAAATAGGCGCTGTTATTTGTCTTTTTTGTTCAATTACCGATATTTGTTCCGTTATATTACGCAATTGCCTAATATTGCCTTTAAAAGTGTAATTTTCTAATAAAGCAACGGCATTTTCATCTAATCTGATGGTTGGCATTTTGTACTTTTGAGCAAAATCAGCAGCAAATTTTCTAAATAATAAATGAATATCTCCTTTACGTTCTCTTAATGGTGAAAGTTGAATGTCAATGGTGCTTAATCTATAAAATAAATCTTCTCTAAATTTTCCTTTTTGAATAGCTAATGACATATTCAAATTGGTTGCAGCAACAATACGAACATCGGTTTTTTGAATTTTAGAAGAACCAACTTTCATGTACTCTCCATTTTCTAAAACACGTAACAAACGTACTTGTGTGGTTAGTGGTAATTCACCAACTTCATCTAAAAAAATGGTTCCGCCATCGGCAACTTCAAAATAACCACTACGATTTTGAGTTGCTCCTGTAAAAGCGCCTTTTTCATGTCCAAACAATTCACTATCTATAGTTCCTTCGGGAATTGCACCACAGTTTACCGCAATATATTTTTTATGTTTACGATGCGATAATGCATGAATTATTTTTGGAATACTTTCTTTACCAACACCAGATTCTCCTGTTACTAGTACCGAAATATCGGTTGGCGCAACTCGAATCGCTTTTTGTAAAGATCTATTTAGTTTATCGTTGTTACCAATAATACCAAATCGTTGTTTTATATGTTGTAGTTCTTCCATAGTTATGAGTGTAAAGTCTATTAATCTTCTGTCTTAACAATTTTGCCTAAAAGAGTAGCACTCGTACAGTTATCAATTTTCACCATAATATAATCACCTATTTTTTCTTTACCTGTTTTAGGAAAAATTACCATCGTATTTTGTGTATTTCTTCCTTTCCAATGTAGATCGGATTTTTTTGAATCACCTTCAATTAAAACCTCCATAGTTTTACCAACAAACTCTTTGGTTCTCACATGAGAATGTTCTCTTTGTAAGGCTACAATCTCGGATAAACGTCTTTGTTTTATATCCGCAGGAATATTATCTTCCATTTTTTTATGTGCTAAAGTTCCTGGTCTTGTGGAATAAGCAAACATAAATCCATAATCGTATTGTACATATTCCATTAAGGATAATGTTTCCTGATGATCTTCTTCGGTTTCATCGCAAAAACCAGTTATAATATCTTGTGAAATGGCGCATTCAGGAATTATAGCTCGTATATTGTCGATAAGTGTAATGTATTCTTCTCGTGTATGTTGGCGATTCATTGCTTTTAAAATTCGAGTACTACCCGATTGTACTGGCAAATGAATGTATTTGCAAATATTATCGTACTTAGCAATGGTATGTAAAACGTTAATTTTCATATCATGCGGATTAGATGTTGCAAAACGAATACGCATTTTTGGAACTGCAATAGCAACCATTTCAAGTAATTTCGCAAAATCAACCGATGTTGCTTGTGCAATTTCAGAGGCTTTTTTAAAATCTTTTTTTAATCCACCTCCATACCAAAGGTATGAATCGGCATTTTGACCTAAAAGT
>CAZOQL010000103.1:0-8493 GCA_964582005.1 uncultured Flavobacteriaceae bacterium
GTTTCTCGTTTGTCGTGGAGTTTTTTTCCTTTACAAAGAGCAATATCGAGCTTTGCCCAACCTTTTTCGGTTAAAAATAAACGAAGTGGGATAATAGTTAAACCTACATTTTTAACAGCTTTTTCTAATTTACGCAATTCTCGTTTGTTTAAAAGTAGTCTTCGAGAACTTTTAGGTTTGTGGTTATACACATTACCGTACGTATATTCTTCAATAAACATATTAATCACAAACAATTCACCTCTATCGTTAAATTCGCAAAAACTTTCGGTAATACGCGCTTTACTTTGACGAATTGATTTTATTTCCGTTCCTGTTAATTGAATGCCAGCAGTATATTTGTCTAAAAATTCGAATTCAAAACGAGCCTTTTTATTTTGTATGTTAACATTTTTTTGCATTGCGACAAAGTTACTTAAATAATGTTATCATAAAGTAGTATTTTTGAGCAAATTTAAAAATGATACTTACCGATACACATACGCATTTATATGCGCAGCAATTTGACGAAGACAGAAGTGAAATGATGCAACGAGCCTTAAAAAATGGTATTTCACGTTTTTTTATTCCTGCAATTGATTCCGAAACTACAGAAGCAATGTTTGCCTTAGAAAAACAATATCCAGACAATATATTTTTAATGATGGGTTTGCATCCAACGCAGGTAAAAGATAATTATAAGGAAGAATTAAATCACGTTAAAAAATGGCTTGATAAACGAAATTTTTATGCCATTGGTGAAATAGGAATCGATTTGTTTTGGGATAAAACACTATTAAAACAACAGCAAGAAGCTTTTAAAATTCAGATTAATTGGGCGAAAGAAAAGAATTTACCAATCGTAATTCATTGTAGAAATGCTTTTGACGAAGTTTTTGAAATTTTAGAAGAAACAAAAGACGATAAATTATTCGGTATTTTTCATTGTTTTACGGGTAATTTAGAACAGGCAAAAAAAGCCATTTCGTATAATATGAAATTAGGAATCGGAGGAGTTGTCACTTTTAAAAACGGAAAAGTGAATACTTTTTTACAAGAAATTCCGTTAACGGAAATTGTTTTAGAAACCGATGCGCCATACTTAGCACCAACGCCATTTAGAGGTAAACGAAACGAAAGTAGCTATTTACTTAATATAGCAACTAAATTAGCCGCTATTTATACTATATCCGTAGAAGAAATTGCAAAGGTAACAACGCAAAATTCTAGAGATGTCTTTAAAATTTAATAATGGAATTTAATAAAGAAGAAATAAAAAAGATAATAACTTTCGAAATAAAAAAGGTTAATATAACAATTAAAGAACTTCAAGAGTTAACAAAACCAATTTCACCAGATTGTGCCATTGGTAGAATTAGTAGAATGGATGCAATTAATAACAAAACAATTAATGAGAATGCTTTAAGAAAGACAAATAATAAGTTAAAAGCTTTAAAGATTGCTTTATATAATATTAAGGAAGACAATTTTGGCTTATGTGTAAATTGTACGAATGAAATACCATTAGCAAGAATATTAATTGTACCACATAGTCAATTTTGTGTACATTGTGCTAGTTAATAAAATAAGATAAATGCCATATATTGAAAACACTACTTTTAGACCTAATTTTTTTCTTAGAAACAAACATATAAACACGTTATATCGCTTTTTTTTGAGTAAAGTAGTAATTAACTTTATTAGAGAAAGAATGTCTACTAGAGATGGCGATTTTATTGATTTAGATGTTTCATCCGTTAATGAAAAAAAAGCAGTAATTCTAATTCACGGTTTAGAAGGTAGTTCGAACTCCAACTACATACATACTTTAGCCGAATTATTGAATAGTAATAAATACGATGTAATTGCATATAATATGCGTGGTTGCAGTGGCGAACCAAATAAATTATTAAGTTCGTACCATAGCGGTAAAACGGCCGATTTGTTAGAAGTTATTGCCTATGTTGAACTAAATTACGCTTACGAACAATTACATATTGTTGGTTTTAGTTTAAGTGGTAATTTGACACTTAAATTTATGGGCGAGTTTGCCACAACAATGCCTAAAATAATACAATCGGCAGTTGCAATTTCGACACCTTGTGATTTAAAAGGTTCTTCGGAAGCCATTGCTACTTGGGAAAATAAAATCTATATGAATGGGTTTTTAAAAACACTACGTATAAAAGCATTAGAAAAAATAGAAAGATTTCCTGAAGCTAATCTAAATAAAGAAAAAATTTTATCTGCTAAAAATTTTATAGAATTTGATGATGCATTTACATCGGTAACTCACGGTTTTAAAGATGCCAATGATTATTGGAAACAAAGTAGTTGTAAACAGTTTATACAATACATTAGCAAACCAACCTTATTAATATCCGCCAAAGATGATCCGTTTTTATCAGACTCTTGCCTGCCAAAAAAAGAAGCTAAAAACCACCAACATTTCACTTTTGTACAAACAAAATACGGCGGACATATTGGTTTTGTGCTGGGTTTTAATATTAAAAAACAACGTTGGGTTGAAAACCAAATTTTAGACTTTATTCAAAAAAACAGTTAAATAATAATTCAAGTACAATAACTAATTGTTTATTCGGTTATAATAAAGATATTTGTACAATAAATAATCTTTCAAAACACAAAAAATCAAAATTGAAAAAAGTACTTCTTATTTTTTTGTTTATCGTGCATATTTTACAAGCACAAACCATTAGAAATTACTCCAATGAATTTTTAAATATTGGCGTAGATGCTGCTGCGTTTGGTATGGCTAATGCAGTTACTTCAATAACAAACGATGTTAATTCTATTTACTGGAATCCTGCGGGTTTAATACATGTAAAAGATAACCAAATTGCTTTAATGCATGCTGAATATTTTCAAGGTATAGCAAAATATGACTATGCAGCTTTTGTAAAACCAATTGATAAGCATAGTGCTTTTGCATTGTCCTTAATTCGTTTTTCGGTTGATGATATTTTAAATACAACGCAATTAATTGATAGTCAAGGCAATATAGATTTTAGACGCGTGAGTAAGTTTAATACTGCCGATATGGCATTAAATATTGCCTATGCAAAACACCAATTACTTAAAAACTTTGATATTGGTGTGAATGCAAAAATCATACATAGACGAATTGGTGATTTTGCCAATTCTTGGGGTTTTGGTTTAGATGTAGGCTTGCAATACCAATCGGAGAAGTATAAATTCGGATTAATGTTGCGTGATATTACAACAACATTCAATGCTTGGAGTATTGATTCCGAAATATTTGAAAGTATTAGCAATGCCATTCCTGGTCAAAATCAAGAAGAGCCAGAAACTTTAGAACTTACCAAGCCAAAAATGCAATTTGGTATTTCGCGTATTTTTCAATTTGGTCATGATTACAAACTAACTTCAGCAGTAGATTTAAAAATGCGTTTTTTAAAAACCAATGACCTTATTGCAACTTCTTTTGTAAGTATTGATCCTGCTATTGGCTTGCAATTAGCTTATACAGATATGATATTTTTGAGAGCTGGAGTTTCTAATTTTCAATTGCAAACCGAACACGATACAAGTAAAAAATTAAGTTTAGAGCCTAGTTTTGGTGTTGGCTTTGTGTATAAAGGTATTCAAGTAGATTATGCTTTAACAAACATTGCTGGTGCGAGTGGAACATTATATTCTAATGTGTTTTCTTTAAAATTAGATTTAGGGATTTTTAGATAAATCAGTAGTACTATTTTTAATTTTCCGAAAAAATCTTTATGTATCTTCGCACTTTAATTCTAACAAACTTAATTTTTAAGCATTGAAAAAATTACTTTTCTTTTTTAGTATTGTTTTTATTTATGGAAATACTATTTCTCAAATAAAAAAATTATCAGATGATGCATATATAAGTATTTTAACCATTGGCGATGGCGCATCTTTATACGATACTTGGGGTCATAGTGCTATTCGTGTAAAGGATAAAGCTACTAATTTAGATATTGTCTTTAATTATGGAACTTATGATTTTAAAACGCCTAATTTTTATCCAAAATTCATACGTGGCCAATTATTATATGACCTTACGGTTTCTCCATTTTATCGATTTATACGTGTTTATATATATGAAGATAGAGAAGTTAAAGAGCAGGTTTTACGCTTAAATAATACCGAAACACAAGCTTATTTTGATTTTTTAGTAACGAATGTAAAACCAGAAAATAAAAAATATCTGTACGACTTCTTTTTTGATAATTGCGCTACTAAATTGCGAGAAGTAACTACAAAAGTTCTAAAAGACAAGGTAAATTATAAAGACGAACTCTTAAATAACGATAGTACATTTAGAGAATTAATTTATCAAAAATTAGAGAATCATCCTTGGGGAGCATTTGGTATTGACATTGCTTTAAGCTCGATAATAGATAAAAAAGCAACAGCAAAACAAACTACCTTTTTACCAAGTTATGTGTTTGATAATTTTGCAAATGCATCTATAGTAGTTGATGGAAAAGAAGTTCCTTTTGTTGAAAAAACATCTATATTATATGCTAGTAAGAATATAAAAGAAGAAGAAAAAGCAATATTCACACCAATACTTTTCTTTTCAATACTTGCTTTTATTGTGTTATTGATTACGCTTTATAATTATAAAAAACAAAGAAGAACAAAAATAGTAGATTTTATAATTTTATTCTCTACAGGCTTAATTGGCTTATTAATTGTCTTTCTTTGGTTTTTTACAGATCATAAGACAACGGCTAACAACTACAATATTTTATGGGCATTTGCGCCAAATGTAATTGTGGCGTTTTATACTTTTAAGAATAAAAAGTTTCTAGAAAAATATTATTTATTACTATTACTATTATTATTGATTGCTTTGATGGTTTGGCTACTTAAAATTCAAGTTTTCAATTGGGCAATGATACCAATCTTTGTGATGTTATTTATTAGATATCTTTTTAATTATTTTTATTATAAAAATAAAGGTGTTTAAAAATCAAAACCAGGTATGTTTGGCATGCCGTTTTTTGCAGCTGCCGACATTTCTCTTTCATTAACTTCATTGGCATTTTCTAAAGCATTATTTAAAGCAATGATAAGGTAGTCTTCTAAAGCTTCTTTTTCATTAAACAAAGCATCGTCAATGTTTATTTTTCTAATTTCTCTATTGGCAGTTGCAACTACTTTTACCTTACCATTACCAGATTCGCCTTCTACTAAAACCGTATTTAAACGCGCTTTGGTTTCTTCAATTTTTTGTTGTGCTTCTTGTAATTTAGCCATCATTCCTTCCATATCTCCAAACATAATAGTTATAGTTTTAAATTAGTAAGTAGCTAAAGTAATATTTTTGAGTAGATTTGTAGTTAATAAGCTTAAGATTTTATCTTAATTTAATAGTTATTACTTCCTTAAAAAAATATAAAATATCATGAAAACACTACTAGCTACAACTATAATTTCACTTATTTTAGCAACTTCATGTAATACAAAAACAATGCAAGTCAAAGATGTAAAAACACCAAGTGTTAAAAAGATTCCTAAGAAAATGGAAATACATGGTGATATTCGTATAGATAACTATTATTGGTTGAATGAAAAAGAAAACCCAGATGTTATTACTTATTTAGAAGTCGAAAATTCGTATTATGATGAAATAACAAAACATACCAATAAGCTACAAGGTAATTTGTTTTTAGAAATGAAGTCTCGTATAAAAGAAGACGATAGTTCTGTTCCCTTTAAGTCGAATGATTATTATTATATTACACGATATAAAAAAGGTGGGCAATACCCAATATATTCTAGAAAAAAAGCCTTAGAAGATACGGACGAACAGTTGGTTTTTGATGTGAATATCATGGCGAAAAACCACGATTATTATTCTTTAGGTAATTACAGCGTAAGCCCTAACAACAAGCTAGTTACTTACGGTGTGGACACCTTAAGTAGAAGGCAGTATGATATACGAATTAAAAATATAGAAACTGGTAAAGTTTACCCAGAAGTTTTAAAAAACACAACAGCTAGCGCTACTTGGGCATCGGATAATAAAACTATTTTTTACACGCACAAAGATCCGAAAACATTGCGTAGTACTAAAATAATGAAACATGTTTTAGGAACAAATCAAGCCGAAGATATTGTTGTTTATGAAGAGAAAGACGATACCTTTTATACAACAATATTAAAATCAAAATCAAAAAAATATTTACTTATTGCCTCAACAAGTACGTTGACTACAGAGTATCAATTTTTAGAGGCAAATAATCCAAATGGCACATTTAAAGTATTTCAAAAAAGACAAAGAGGTTTGGAGTATCATATTGCACACTTTAATAATTATTTTTATATCCATACCAATAAAGATAATGCTACTAATTTTAAAATAATGAAAACACCAATCACTAAAACTGATTTGGTTAATTGGGTGGATGTAATTCCGCATAGAAAAGATACTTTTTTAGAAGATTTTTCTATTTTTAAAGAGTATTTAGTATTAGAAGAACGTGCTAATGGATTAAATAAAATCAGAATTAAACGTTGGGATAATAAAGCAGATTATTATTTGCCTTTTAAAGAAGAAACCTATACAGCTGCTGTACACGGAAGTAGGGATTTTGACACCAATACAATTAGGTATAGTTACCAGTCTTTTACAACTCCTAATTCCGTTATCGATTTTAATATGAACGATAAAACGGAAGTTGTTAAAAAAGAACAAGAAGTTCTAGGAGATAGCTTTGATAAAAATAATTATATAAGCGAACGGATTTGGGCTACAGCTAGAGATGGCGAGAAAGTAGCAATATCTTTGGTTTATCATAAAGACACGAGGCTAAATAAAGACACACCTTTGTTGCTTTACGCTTATGGCTCATATGGGTACACTTTAGAGGATCGTTTTAGTACTGCTCGTTTAAGTTTATTAGATAGAGGTTTTGTTTATGCGGCTGCACATGTTAGAGGAAGTCAATACCTTGGAAGAGAATGGTACGAAGATGGAAAATTATTTAATAAAAAAAATACATTTACCGATTTTATAGATTGCGCCAAACACTTAATCAAAAACAACTACACTTCTTCAAGTCACTTGTATGCCGAAGGCGGTTCTGCAGGCGGTTTATTAATGGGAGTAATTGTAAATACGAACGCAGATTTATTTAATGGTATAATTGCGGCAGTTCCGTTTGTAGATATTATGACGACAATGTTAGACGATACTATTCCGTTAACGACAAGTGAATACGATGAATGGGGAAACCCAAATAATAAAGATGCATATATGTATATGTTATCCTATTCGCCTTATGATAATGTTACTAAAAAATCGTATCCAAACATGTTGGTTACAACTGGATTACATGATTCTCAAGTGCAATATTTTGAGCCAGCAAAATGGGTTGCAAAATTAAGGGAATTAAAAACAGACGGAAATGTATTACTTTTACATACCGATATGAAAGTTGGTCATGGTGGCGCATCTGGTCGTTTTGACGCCTTAAAAGATGTCGCTAGAGATTATGCTTTTTTGTTAGACTTAGAAAAAATACAGAAATAATTAGTGGCAGAAAATAGATCTGTAGCGTTGCTAGTAAACTATTTTTACATTTATTACGTTTGTTAGAATGATGAAACGTATACTTTTTTATATTGTTTTAGTAGTACCTTATTTAGTAATCTCGCAAGAGGTTGCTAGCAAATACAAGTACAAAACAATCAATACAGGTAAAACACCATTACTTATTGATTCATTGAGTATTAGTCCTTTTTATTTTAAACTTTTAGATAAGAATAAAAAAGAGATTGACGTTTTAAAATACACGATTGATTTTGCAAAATCACTTCTAACAATAAAGGATTCAACATACTTTAATAAAGAATTGTTCGTCGAATATGAGGCACTACCAGATTTTTTAACCAAAACCTATCAAATAGCGGATAAAAAATTAATAGTAGCTTCTTCAACGGATTTATCCAGATTATTTAACCCAAATCAATCCTCTAGAAAAAACACATTTAAACCTTTTGATGGCTTAGATACTAATGGCAGCTTATCCAGAGGAATTACTCTAGGTAATAATCAAGATGGTGTTTTAAATTCAGATTTCAACTTACAAATAGAAGGTAATTTAAATCACAAAGTGAAATTAAAAGCAAGTATTACAGACAACAATTTGCCAGTTCAAGATAATGGTTACACGCAACGTTTAAATGAATTTGATCGTGTATTTATAGAGCTTTATAGTGAGAATTGGCGTGTAACTGCTGGTGATATTTTTTTAAGCGAACAGCAAAATACACTGTTGCGCTTTAACAAAAAGGTTGCAGGAGTATCGGTAGACGCAAAAATTATAAGTTCAAACGATAAAGAGTTAACAGTTTTTGCATCTGGCGCTTTGGTGGAAGGAAAGTTTACAATTGTTGATTTTAAAGGAATGGAGTCCAATCAAGGCCCGTATCGATTGGCCAATAGTCAAACTCCATTTCTGCTAATTATATCAGATAGCCAAACCGTTTATG
>CAZOQL010000104.1:0-8378 GCA_964582005.1 uncultured Flavobacteriaceae bacterium
GTGCAATACCAAAAGGGATTTTCATTCTTCCAGTTTTTTGCACATTAGCAAAATTAACAAAAATACCTTGTGCAGTTTCAGGTCTTAAATACAAATCCATTGCTGATGCTGCATCTGCACCAAGTTTTGTGCCAAACATAAGGTTAAATTGCTTTACGTCTGTCCAGTTTTTAGAGCCAGAAACAGGGCAGGCGATACTTAGTTCTTCAATTAAAAGTTTTACATCACCTAAATCTTCTTTTTCTAAAGATTTTCCTAATCTAGAAAGTATGGTGTTAATTTTTTTTTGATACCCTAAAACACGTCCATTTGTAGTGATAAACTCTTCCTTGTTAAAAGATTCCCCAAAGCGTTTGGCAGCTTTTTTAACTTCTTTCTCTATTTTAGTTTCAATTTTTAAGCAGTAATCTTCTACCAAAACATCTGCTCTATATCTTTTTTTAGAATCTTTATTATCTATTAATGGATCACTAAAAGCATCTACATGTCCAGAAGCTTTCCAGGTAGTAGGATGCATAAATATTGCCGTATCAATACCTACAATATTTTCATTTAATTGTACCATTGCTTTCCACCAATAAGCACGTATGTTTTTTTTAAGTTCTACGCCATTTTGAGCATAATCATACACAGCACTTAAGCCATCATAAATTTCACTAGATTGAAATATATAACCATATTCTTTGGCGTGTGAAATAACCTTTTTAAATAAATCCTCTTGTTTTATCATGCTACAAAAGTAATTAAATAGTATTTACAAAAAACATAAAATAGTTGTTTTTATATACGGCGTAATGTAAAAAAATTATTTTTTTGGAAGTGTATTGAGCTTTTGGGTTGTGGTTGAATCTGGCACATCTTTAAAGTCTTCAAATACTTGAAGCTCTTCATTAGAAATATCATCTTCAACATCGGTAAAAATAGCGTCTTTACTAAAGTCTATATTTTCTTTTTCTTTTTCTTTCGCCTGTAATTTTTGTTGGTCAAGATCTATTTTTAGTGTGTAAACATAAAGCAGAACGAGAAATAATGCAACGGATAGAATTAATGGAAAAACAATACTCTTTTTCTTTATTTTGGAATTTTCTTTCTTTTTTCTCGCGTAACTTACTTCAGCTTTCGGTGCCTTAGTTGTTGTATTGTGTGATTTTTTATTTATTTTTTCGGTTGGTTGTTTTTTATTAATTGTTTTTGCAACATCAATTTTCCTTTCTTTTAAGAATTCGGCTTGAGGCTGTGTTTTAGGATTGAATAATCTATTCTTCTTTTGAGAATTAGGAGCGTATTTTTCTAAACTATTTTTTTTTGGTAGTTCTTGTAGTAATTTATGTAGTTCTGCTGTATTTTCTTGTTGTTTTTTGTAACGACCACTATTACTTAAGGATGTTTTTACGCTTTGATTTTGTGAATTTTCTTCAGCTTCAGCAACAAATTGACCTATATTCCTCAGTTTTTGTTTTAAATCTGCTGTGAGATTCGTAATACTTTTATTTTTAAGGGGTTTTTTCATATGGGTATGCTTATTTAAGTACTTTCTCTTTAGTTCCTACTTTTTTTTCATTTACATAAAAATCTATTTTATAAGAACCTTTTTCTAATTTATCATTGATTGCAATAATAATTTCACTTGTTAAGTTAACTTTTTGATAAGGTATCACACTCTTTTCTGTATATCTAAGTGTTTTTTCATTAAAATTAAAACTCCCTTTAGGAGATAATAATTGTCCATTAGGTTTTGTTATGACAACATGTGCTACAATGGCAGTTTCTTTAGCAATAGGATTTTCATTTAATAAAAAACTAGCTTTAAGTAAATCTACTCGTCTTGCTCTGCTAGTTTCTTTATATTTTTCTTTACCTCTTTCTCTAAACGTTAGCACTTCAAAATTAGAGACTTTAACAACTTCACCAATGGCAACTTTTTTTGCTAAATTAAAATTCTGCTTAACTAAAGTATTGTTGTAGGTTGCTTGTTTTTTAAGGTTTTGAGATAAGTTGTCTTTTTCTTTATTTAAATCATTTGTTTCGACAAATAGACTGTCGTTTTCGGTTTTTAAAAGCGTATTAACCAAAATTATAGAATCATTTATACGAATCATATTTTGGGTAGTAGTATTCAATTTTTTGATTTTATTTTTATAAAAAGTAATTAGTTTCCAATTTGTATTTTTGAGTTTTTTTAAGGAGTCTTTAAAGTGAGTAATAGCCTTTTTTTGAATACTCAATTCACTAGACAGTGATGTGTTTTCAGAAATTGCAACATCGTATTGTGTTTCCATTTTATTTAAATCGTTTAAAACAGCATCTTTTTCTTGAGCAAGTGCTTTTTGACTTTCTTGATGCCTCTCGCTATTCAGGAAGCTATACACTCCTAATGAAAGTATCGATAATACTAAAATTACTATAAGAATTGTTTTGTTTTTTGATGACATAAATCTATTTTTTTATAAAATTGAGAGTAAAATATTTTTTAAAGAAACTACCAAGCAAATATATGATATTATTAACTAAAATTTCATAATAAAATAATGGATATCATTATTTTTCACAAAAATAAATAAATGCTGGTGGAACATTTAAAAATTCAAACTTTAAATTCACATTATTTTCGTTAAAAACTTGCTTAAGTTTTTTAAAGAAAGTTAATGAATATTGATACTGTATGAATTGTCCGTTAGCGCATAAAACCTCTTTAGAATTGGTTAATATATTTATGGCAATTTCGTTAGGAATATTAGTTAAAGGTAGGCTAGATATAAAACAGTTTACTTCTTTTATGTTGAGATTATTAAGTTCTTTTTTTACATGTTCGGCAGAAGCGTTGACAACGTATAGACGGTCGTCATTTATTTGTTTGACTTGCCTGTAAAAATAGTCATTAATTTCAAAACAAATAAGTAAAGCGTCTGGTGCCATTTTATTTAAAATTTGCTGTGTAATAATTCCGTTACCGGGACCAAATTCTACAATAACCTTACTAGATATAAAATCAATATCATTTAAAAGTTTTTTAATTAAAAAACGAGAACTTGGCATAATAGTACCAGAAGTTTTCATGTTTTTCAATGCTTCTTTAAAAAAATCTTTTTTAGTTTTCAACTTATTTTGATTGATAATAGAATAGTTTATTTATATTTATAGCAATAAATAGTTCGGCAAAGATGCAATTTTTTAAAGATATACAGCATATTTTTTTTCCTAATATATGTGTTGGATGTGATAACATATTAACTTCTTCTGAAAAACATTTATGTGCTTTTTGCTTGCACCAATTACCAACAACCCAATTTACTTTAAATAATGATAAAACTATTACTAAAATGTTTTATGGCAGGTTACAATTAGAAAACGCTACAGCATTGTTATTTTATACTAAAAAAGGGATAGTTCAAAAGCTAATTCATCAATTAAAATATAGAGGAAATCAAGAAATAGGCTCTTTTTTAGGTGCTTGGCTTGGTAAAGAGATGTTTCAAAGTAAATTATATGAAAACATAGATTTTATTATTCCAGTACCATTACATTCTAAGCGTTTTGAGCAACGTGGTTACAATCAAGTTACTACTTTTGGTAAACAATTATCTAAAGAATTAAAAGTGCCATTTGTAAATAACATCTTAATAAGAAAGAGAGCAACTAAAACGCAAACGAATAAAATAAGATTGGATCGATGGAATAATAAAGAAGAATTGTTTTTTGTTACGGATCAAAATCAATTTATGAATAAACGTGTATTATTGATTGATGATGTAATTACAACAGGAGCAACCCTAGAAATGTGTTGTAACGAAATTAACAAATTAAATAATGTAAAAATTAGTATTGCAGTAATGGCAATAACTAATTAACTCATTTTGATTAATTTATACTTGCTTGAAAATATTGGCTATTTTAACAAAAAAATATTGTTTCTTTGCCTAAAACATCTATTTTATATGAGATTTGGATTTCTATTATTACTATTATTTTTTTCCTTTAGTTGTGCAAGAAGAGGCAATCCTTCTGGCGGACCAAAAGATGAAAATGCGCCTATTTTAATACGGACAATTCCTGAATTTAAATCCGTTAATTTTAAAGCCAAAGAAATTAAAATTTATTTTGACGAATACATTAAATTAAAAGATATAAATAAACATTTAGTTATTTCGCCACCTTTAAAATATGCGCCAATAATAAAACCATTAGGTTTGCCTAGTAAAAAAATAACTATAAAAATACAAGACACTTTACTTGAAAATACTACATATACATTTAATTTTGGTGAAAGTATTATAGATAATTCCGAAGGTAATATATTGAGTAATTTTAAATATATTTTTTCAACAGGTAATTATATTGATTCGTTATCTCTTAAAGGCAGTGTTCAAAATACATTTCATAAAAAAGCAGAAAAATACGTTTCTGTATTATTATATCCAGCAGATACAACGTTTAGAGATTCAACTATTTACTTAAAAAAACCACGATATATTGCAAGTACTTTAGATAGTATTCATTGGGAAATAACAAATATTAAAAAAGGAACGTATCATCTAATAGCTTTAAAAGAAGAAAATTCAGATTATTTATTTAATCCGAAAACAGATAAAATAGGGTTTTTAGATACAATTATTAAAATCCCAACGGATAAAGAACCTCAAATTAAACTATTTAAAGAAATACTTCCTTTTAAAGCCAATAAGCCAATAGAGGTCTCTAAAGGGTATTTGATTTTTGGTTTTGAAGGAGATGCCAAAAAATTTAAAGTAGCCATTGATAGTAATGAGATTGTAGATAAAACTTTTAAAAGTATTTCATTCTTTGAAAAAGAAAAAGACACTTTAAATTATTTTTTTAAAAGTGGCAAAATAGTAGATTCTTTAAAATTTAACCTAACAAACACTTATTTTACATCTAAAGAAAAGATAATACTACGAAGTAGTAAAATAGATACACTAAAAATTTCAAGTAATGTAAGAGGTGTTTTAAATTTCAGAGACACTTTAAAAATAATAACCAATAACCCTTATATTGAATTTAACAAAAAACTAATGGAACTCTTTGATAAAGATTCTACTGCTGTTGCTTATACTTTGCAACGAAAAAACAATACTAATTTAATCATTAATTTTGATAAAAAAGAAAATCAACGTTATAGATTAAACTTGTATCCAGGTGCAATTATCGATTTTTTTATGCAAAAAAACGACACATTAAAGTATGCTTTTTCGACTAAGAAAATAACGGATTATGGAAATATAACCCTACGTATTACCAATGTTAAAGATCCAATTATTGTACAATTACTGACCGATAAATTCAATTTAATAGAGGAAAAATTCACACATAAAAATACAACTTTAGAATTTATTTCATTAACTCCTGCCAAATACAATATTCGCATCATTATAGACAAAAACAATAATAGAAAATGGGATACTGGTAATTATTTAAAAAAGATACAGCCAGAAAAAGTTCTTTATTTTGAAAAAGAAATTAATGTGAAGAGTAATTGGTTTGTTAAAGAATCTATGAATTTACAATATTGATATTCTACAAGTATGTTTAAAATTGAAAATGAAATAAATAGTTTACGTAAAGAATTAAATACTCATAATCACAATTATTACGTATTAGACAAAGCAACTATTAGTGATTATGAATTTGACCAAAAACTAACGGAACTTCAAAAATTAGAAGATAAAAACCCTACATATTTTGACTCAAATTCACCAACACAACGCGTTGGAGGAAGTGCAAGTAATAATTTCGAAAATAAAACGCATAAAAACAGAATGTATTCTTTGGCAAATTCGTATTCTAAAGAAGATTTGTTAGATTGGGAAAAGCGTATCCAAAAAATAATTGGCGTTTCGCAATTAGAATATACTTGCGAACTAAAATACGATGGAGCTTCTATAAATTTGACGTATAAAAATAATCAATTAATAACAGCAGTAACACGTGGCGATGGTTTTATTGGAGATGATGTAACTAATAATATTAGAACTATAAAATCAATTCCTCTCCAAATTAAGAGAAATTTTTTAGAAAATTTTGAAATAAGAGGTGAAATAATTTTACCTTATAAAGGGTTTGATAAGATGAATGAAGAACGTCTTAAAAATGGGGAAGAACTGTATCGAAACCCTAGAAATACGGCTAGCGGCAGTCTAAAACTAAAAGATAGTAGAGAAGTGGCAAAGCGTCCTTTAGATTGTTTATTGTACCACGTTGTAACGGAAGAAAATACATACCAAACTCATTTTGAAATATTAAATAATGCACGTCAAGCGGGATTTAAAATACCTACAGATATTAAATTATGTAAATCAATTGATGCTATAATTAATTTTGTAAATTATTGGGACTCGCAACGCCATAATTTAGCTTATGAAACTGATGGAATTGTTATTAAAGTTAATTCATTGCAATATCAAAATGAATTAGGATTTACTTCAAAATCACCACGTTGGGCAATAGCTTATAAATTCAAAGCAGAAAAAGTTGCAACGGTTTTAAACAGTATTTCATATCAAGTTGGCAGAACAGGAGCTATAACGCCAGTTGCCAATCTAGAAGCTGTAGAATTAGCAGGAACTATAGTAAAAAGAGCTTCCTTACATAATGCCGATCAAATTGAAAAATTAGACATTCGCATAAACGATACTGTTTTTGTGGAAAAAGGCGGCGAAATCATTCCTAAAATAGTTGGAATTGATTTTGATAAACGAACAAAAAATTCTTTGCCAGTGCAATACGCGTCAAATTGTCCAGATTGTAATACTCTATTAATTAGAGCTGATGGCGATGCAAAGCATTATTGTCTCAATGAATATGGTTGTAAAACGCAAATTATTAGTAAAATACAGCATTTTATAAGCCGTAAAGCAATGTATATTGATGGCATTGGTGCAGAAACAGTAGCATTGTTATTTGATGCTGGTTTAATAGATAACTATGCGGATTTGTATGATTTGAAAATAGAACAACTATTGCCATTAGAACGTATGGCTCAAAAATCAGCTGAAAATATAATTCTTGGTATTGAAAAATCTAAAGAAGTTCCTTTTCCGAAAGTTTTATTTGCATTAGGGATTCGTTTTTGCGGAGAGACCGTTTCTAAAAAATTAGCAAAACATTTCAGAAATATAGATGCAATAATTAATGCAGATTTTGAAACACTTAAAAATGTAGATGAAATAGGAGAGAAAATAGCGGCAAGTATTGTTTCCTTTTTTAAACTTGATGTTAATGTAGCGCTAGTTAATAAGCTTAAAAATTATGAATTGCAATTTTTTATTGTAGAAAATGAAGTCGTAATTTCTAATAAATTAGAAAATCAAATAATGGTGGTTTCAGGTGTTTTTTCAAAATTCTCAAGAAATAATTTAAAAAAATCCATAGAAGAAAATGGTGGAAAGAATGCAAGTTCCTTATCCAAAAAAACAACGTATTTAATTGCGGGAGAAAATATGGGGCCAGCAAAAAAAATAAAGGCAAAAGCCTTAGGGATTCAAATTATAAACGAAGATAATTACCTAGAACTAATTAAATAGAAAATATGAAAATTGTTATTTCACCAGCAAAATCATTAGATTTCACTTCTAAATTACCAACAAATAAATTTACGGAATGTGCTTTTTTAAAGCAATCTAAATTGCTAAATGAAGTGTTAAAAACAAAATCATCATCCAGTTTATCTAAAATGATGAAGATTTCGGATAAACTGGCAGATTTAAACTGGAAACGAAATCAAGAATGGTCATTACCATTTAATGCCTCTAATGCAAGACAAGCAATTTATGCTTTTAAAGGAACTGTTTATGAAGGCTTGGATGCCTATTCTATTCCGCAAGACAAAATTGCGCAACTTCAAGATAAATTACGAATCCTTTCAGGGCAATATGGGATTTTAAAACCATTAGATTTAATGCAAGCTTATCGTTTAGAAATGGGAACAAAACTAGAAGTTACCACTACTAAAAATTTATACCAATTTTGGGACAATTCGCTAACCGATTATCTGAACAATGAATTAGGTAGTAATGAAATATTTATAAATTTAGCTAGTAACGAATATTTTAAAGTGCTTAAACCAAAGTTATTAAAAGTACCAGTTATCACGCCAATTTTTAAAGATTATAAAAATGGTAATTTAAAAATAATTGCTTTTTTTGCCAAAAAGGCTAGAGGTTTAATGGTGCGATATATTATAGATAATAATATCGAAAAGACAGAAGATTTAAAAGGTTTTAATTATGATAATTATGCCTTTGATTCTAATTTATCTACAACAACGGAATTGGTGTTCACTCGTTAAGCCAACTCCATAAGTATATTGGGGTCACATATAAAAGTTGGGGATTAATGTTATTTTTGTTTTCAAAAACATATAA
>CAZOQL010000105.1:0-8131 GCA_964582005.1 uncultured Flavobacteriaceae bacterium
GGTAAATATCTAATAAAATAATTAATAAATAGCTTAATTTTTAATTACTTTTATTTCAACGCGTCTATTATTTAATTTATCGGTTTCTGTAATTTCAGGATAGGTGAGTGGTTGCGTAAATCCATGACCTTTAAATCGCAATCTTGTCGAATCAATTTTTTCAAGTACTAAATACTTATATAAATGCTTTGCTCTATTGTGTGAAAGATTATTTGTTTTAGTGTCTTTATCATAAGCGTCTAAAGAGTCTTTCGGATTTGTACCACAGCAAACATGACCATTAATTTCAATTTCTAATTTTGGATTGTCTTCTAGAACCTTTAAGAGTTGTTTAATAATTGGAATTGATTTTTTTTTAAGTAAGTGTCTGCCAGGATCAAAAACAATATTTTTTAATATAAATATTGCCCCTTTTTTTGAATGTGCTATTTCATTAAAAATATGTTCCGCTTCGTCTCTAAAAATAATAGTAGTTACTCTATGTTTTTGTGTGCCTTTTTTACTTTTATACTTTAATTTAGTTGGTAGTTCGCCAATACCTTTATATTTTATGGATGAAATAATAATATTTTTTTTAACTAATAAAATGTTTTTCACCTTACTGGCACGCTTTGAAGATAGTATTAGATTGTTTTTATTACTACCTAAAAAATCACAACTTGAAATAATCTCTACATGATATTTAATGTCATCATCTAAATTATTTAGTTTGGATTGAATTATTTGACTGTTTTTGGTATTGAGTTTGTGAATGCCAATTTTATAAAATAAACGAAGTGTATCATTTTGACTAAAAACCGAAGTAATTAATCCAAAAGACAAAGCGATTATTAATATAAGGGACTTTTTCATTTACTTACTTTAATTCAACATACATATTATTATAAATGGGAATATTTGATTTTGAATGAAATACACTCGGTAGTTCTTGTATTTTTTTTGAAGTAATTGTGCTTCTTTTTAATCCAGTAATTTCACTAATTGCTTCGGCAAAAAGCGGTTCATTTATATCGCCTAGAATTCCTAAGTTACCGTAATCTTCATTTAAAGGGTAATCTGGATCAAAACCATCTTTGTCATTTTCGCCTAATTTATTTACAATTTCTAAAACAAGTGGTTGCATTGCATATTGGTGTGATTTATTTAAGCTACTATTGTTTTTTCTGAAATTATCCGAATCGTATAAAGTAACCGATCCAACATATTTACCTCTAGTTTTTTTACCAACCAAAACAACATTTATATAAGGTTTTAATCCATTAATTACCAATTCACTTGCCGATGCGGATTTTTCGGTTACTATTATTGTTACTTTAGGAAGGTTAATACTATTAATTAATTCACCATTGCTTAAGGTTGTATTAAAATTATTGATTAAATAATTTGGATGTTCGGCTTCAAAATATTCTTGCCATTTGGTATTCCACTTTTCTTTTGCGAATAATTGATTTGCATATTGACCAGTAATCATACTTGCTAGATCAACTGCAGTTCTAACAGAACCGCCACCATTGTAACGTAAGTCAAGAACTAAATGACTAATAGCTTCGTTTTTAAACTGTAAAAAGGCTTGATTTAATGCAGAATCAAAATTAGAGACAAATTGATTGTAAAATAGATAACCAACTTTATTGCTTCCTACATTATGAACTCTTACCGTATGTACTGGGTTTTCGGTAATGATTTCTTTGCTAAGAGAAATGTCTACGCCATTTGAAACTACATTTACAGATCCGTTATTAGTATAAGTTCCAAAATTAACAGTATACGTATCTAAACTTAATAACGCTTGATAATTATCCAAGGTTAATTGAGAGCCATTTACGCCATAAATAATATCGCCACGTTTTACGTTGTTTGAAGCAGCATCTGAATTTGGTAATATATAACGTACAAAACCAAAAACAAGATTTGAATTGGAAGAGAATTTTTTTAACTGAAAGTCCATGCCATTATTTTTACGAACTCCAGCAAATAATTGTTCTAAGGCAACATAGTCATTAACAATCCAGCTCCATTTATCGGTAATTCCTTTTTCAAATAGTAAGTTGTCAAATAAATCTTCAGGTTTGTTTCCTGTAACAAAATTATTCAATTCATTTTGAGAAACAAATTTACTATCTTTTAAATCTGGCACATCATCTTGCCATAAATAATACGCATTCAAACCTTTCCAAATAAAGTTTTGAACTTCAGAATTTTGAGGCACATCATGGTTTTCATCACAATTAAAAACTAATAAAGCTATGGTTAAGAGGATTATTAAAGAGTATATTTTTTTCATTAGTATTATAGTTTTTTGATTTTTAAACGTTTAAAGGTAGTGTTTATTATTATTTTTAAGCTTTTTATATGAAATAATTATTAGTTTAAAAAATATTTACTTCCATTTCTAAAAAAACACCAAACTGAATTTTTACTTTTTCTTGAATTTGAGTAGCAAGATGTAGTATTTCTTTTCCGTTAGCATTCCCATAATTTACGAGTACTAAGGCTTGATTTTCATGAACTCCAGCATCTCCAAATCGCTTTCCTTTAAAACCACATTGTTCAATAAGCCATCCAGCAGGTATTTTATAATTTGTGTCCACTTTATAAAAAGGCATTTGGGTGTTTTTTTCTTGAATTTTAAAAAAAACAGATTCACTTACTATTGGGTTTTTAAAAAAACTACCGCTATTACCAATTTTTTTAGGATCGGGTAATTTTTCTTGCCTAATGCGAATAATAGTATTTGAAATGTCTTTAATTGTTGGTGTTACAATGTTATTTTTTAATAATTCTGTTTTTATAGCGCCATAATTATAATGTAAATTATGTTTTATTTTAGTTAGCTTAAAAACAACACTAGTAATAACAAAGCGTCCTTTTTCTTTATTTTTAAAAATGGAATCTCTATAAGTAAATTGACATGCTTTATTCTCAAAAATGAATTTTTTTCCAGTTTTAATTTCAATGGTATTTACTTCAAGTAAAGTATCTTTTACTTCAACACCATATGCGCCAATATTTTGAATAGGTGCTGTACCAACCTTACCAGGTATTAACGACAAATTTTCTAGACCTCCAAAATTATTATCCAAACACCATAGTACAAATTCATGCCAATTTTCACCAGCATTTACTTTTACGTAAACAGTGTATTGATTATTTTTAATAACCTCAATACCTTTATTATTAATATGTAAAACGGTTTTTTTTATGTCTTTTGTCAATAATATGTTGCTTCCTCCGCTAAGGATAAAAAAATCATTTTCTGTTTTTAATAATTCTACTAATTCTTGAGTATTGGTAATAGAAATAAACGTTTTAGCTTTAACATCTATGCCAAAGGTATTGTACTTTTTAAGCGATATGTTCTGTTTCATTATCATAAGTCTTACAAAAATGATAAAAAAAAATGAAAAAAATGTACATTTGACCATTCTTTGTAATTTTAAAATAGTTAATTCATTATGAAAAACATAATTATAGCAAGTACATCAACCATACATGGAAGTGGTTATTTAGAATATTTATTACCAGAATTACGTCTTTTTTTTAAAGGTGTAACTGAATTAATTTTCATTCCTTATGCAAGACCAAGCGGAATTTCGTATGATGTATATACAGAAATAGCTACAAAAGTATTTAGTACTATTGGAATTTCAGTAAAGGGAATTCATACTTTTACAAACCCTATAAAAGCAATAGAGCAGAGTAGTGGTGTTTTTGTTGGAGGCGGCAATACTTTTGAATTGGTGAATCAATTATATAAAAACGACTTAATGCGTATAATTCCAAAAGTTATCCAAAACGGAATACCTTATTTAGGCACAAGTGCAGGAAGTAATATTTGTGGTGTTAGTATGCAAACTACCAATGATATGCCAATTGTTTATCCGCCAAGTTTTACAACTTTTGGATTGATTTCTTTTAATATAAATGCGCATTATTTAGATCCTGATGTAAATTCTACACATAAAGGAGAAACAAGAGAAACAAGAATAAATGAATTTCACACGTATAATGCAACACCAGTTATTGGACTTAGAGAAGGAAGTTGGTTGCATGTTATTGGTGATACAATTACTTTAAAAGGCGAATTAAATGCTCGTTTTTTTCAACAAAGTAAGCAGCCTAAAGAATTATTGTCAGGTCACGTTTTTTAGTTGCATTAAAGTAGAAAGTTGAGTCATAAAAAAAATCCACCTTAAAAAGGTGGATTTTTTTAGTAACTAATTTTGTTTTTATTCAAAGTCTTTATCACTAACGCCTTCGTTAATTTTAACTTCTTTTAATTTAAAGTCTAAATTTTGTGGTCCAAAGGGAATAATCATTTTAGTAGGAAATAAAATGCCATTGGTTTCTTTATAATCCGCGTAAGAAACTGTTTGAGAAACTTCTTTATCACCAATTTTCGTAGTGATTATATCTTTAACTTTTAAGCCAGTTTTTACACTAAAATAAGCCATTTTATCGCCAATAGCTACTTTGTATAAATCTTCACCATTTACAGGTTCAATTCCTTTTAAAACACCAGATATTGCTACGCCAAGTTCATCAAAAGGAGAAGTTGATACTTTTGCTTCTTCTAATTTTTTACCTTCTAAAGGTTTTTTCTTTCCTTGTTGTTCCGAATAGCCTTTTTCGCCATCAAAAACATTTTTCGCAACGGTCATTCCCATCATTCCCATAACCATTGCTTTTTTATTAGGTGCTTTCGCTTTTATACTCATGGTTAAAACTTGTCCTTGCATAGTTGCTTCATATGTTAAGGCAGTTGTCGTAATAGCATCTACTTTATCTTTTCCACCAATTGCTGTAACATAATTATCTACAATAGTTTGTATGTTTACGCCATCTGGTATTGGTTTGCTCATTTCGGGCTTAGTAGTAAGTTCTGCATTGGTATCAAAATAGGTAATTTTATAAGGAAGTTTTTCTAAATTTGGTAAAACATCCAGGGCTTTTCCTATCACAACAATTCGTGCATTATCTTCACTAAAATATTTTTGTGCTACACGTTGTATGTCTTCAACGGTTACGGCATTTATTTTTTCTAAATAGGTTTCGTAAAAATCTTCAGGAAGGTCTTTAGTTTTAATGTTTAATGCATAATTTGCGATTGTTTGTGGGTTTTCTAATGCCATTACAAACTTACCAACATAACCTGCTTTAACATTTTTTAAAGTTTCAGGGTCTACTTTCTCGGTACGTATTCGTTTTAATTCTTTCATGGTTTGTACAACCGTACTATCGGTTACTTCATTTCTAACTTTGGCACTTGTACGAAACATGGCAGCAAATTTATCTGCATTAATACTAGACCTTGCACCATAGGTATATCCGTGCGCTTCTCTTAAATTCATATTTAAATACGAATTAAAATCACCACCTAAAATTTGATTTGCTAGTAAAACAGCATGAAAATCTGGATCAGACATTTTTAAGTTTGTATTACTAATTACTGCAACCTCACTTTGCACAGCATTTGGCATATCGGCAAAATTAATTTCGGTAGTTTCTACATTAGTTGGTTTGCCAAAAGTAGCAGGAGCTATGTTTCCTTTTTTCCATTTTTTAAAATGCTTTTTAGTTAATTTTTTAGCTTCCTTTACGGTAATATCTCCAACAATTACTAAGTAAGCATTATTTGGACGGTAATATTTGGTGTAAAAATTCTCTACATCAGACAAACTAATATTATTTAGCGTTTCCTCGGTTAAAAATTCTCCATATGGATGGTCTTTTCCATATCCAATAGCTTTTCTTAATCGGTTAGCTACAGCAGAAACACTTTTTGATTCGGCTTTGATACCGTCTAACATTTGATTTTTTATTTTATCAAATTCTTCTTGTGTGAATTTTGGATGTAAAGCAGCGTCTGCCATTAATTCAAAAACTCTAGGAAAGTATTTGGTTAACGAACTAGCAAAAGCACCAGATTCATTAAAACTTACTCTTGCGCCAAGAAAATCTACTTCTTCATCAAAATCTGCTTTGGAAACTTTTTGGGATCCGCTACCAATTATTGCGCCAGTTAAATCGGCAGTTCCTGTTTTGTTACCTTCTACAATAGGATCATTATTTATACGTAAACTTACCGATACTTTTGGTAGCTTATGATTTTCTACTACCAATACTTGTAAGCCGTTTTTAAAAGTAAAAGTTGCTGGTTCTTTTAAATTTATTTTTGGAGCTGGTCCTGGTTTTGGTTGGATACTTCTATCAACTTGTGCATGCATAGTTACCGATATAATAAAGGTGATTAGTACTAAGATTATATGTTTTTTCATTTTGGTCGATTTTTATTTGTTAGTTTCTTCTTTTGGAAGGTAATTAAATACCAATCGTTGATTTGGTTTTAAATACTTGTTTGCTACTGCTTTAATTTCTTCACGAGTAATGGAATTAAAGATATCAATTTCATTATTAATTAAATTAACATCACCATATAACAAATGGTACGTAGCCAACGAGTGTGCGATACCTTCAATATTTGAGTTAGCGCTAACAAAATTATTTTCAAATTTATTTTTTAATTTTTGAAAATCTTTTTCTGAAATTAATTCCGTTTGTAATTTTACAATTTCTTCATCAATATCGGCTAAAAGTGTATCTGTAGTGTTTTCGCCTAGCGGAAGAGCATAAATAACATACATTCCATAATCTTCTTGACTTACGTTAAATGCACCAACTTGTAAGGTATTCTTTTTGGTGTCTACCATTTTCTTATATAATTTAGAACTTTTCCCATCACTTAAAATAGTAGAAATCATATCTAAAACACGTGCCTCTCTAGTTTTCATAGATGGCGTTCTATACGCTGTCATAATTGCAGGTATTTGAATATTTGCATCGTGATATTTAGCAGTAAACTGCTCTGTAATGTCGTCTTCCACAAAAGTTTTTCTTTCTATTGGAGTACCTTTTGGAATGTCATTATAATATTTATGAATCAATTTTTTAGTTTTTTCAATATCAATATCTCCAGCAACTACTAAAACAGCATTGTTTGGTATGTAAAATTTCTTATTAAATGCTTGGAATTCTTCTAAAGTAGAAGCGTCTAAATGATCCATTGAACCAATTGTAGACCAACGGTATGGATGTTTTACGAATAAATTTTTCTTGATTTCGGCTAAAAAACTACCATAAGGAGCGTTATCTACACGCAAGCGTTTTTCTTCTTTTACCACTTCATTTTGTGTATCTACACCAATTTGGTTTATTACAGGATGTAACATACGTTCCGCTTCCATCCATAAGCCTAATTCTAAGTTGTTTGAAGGGAATACTTCGTAATAATAGGTTCGGTCATCGTTTGTGTTGGCATTGTTTTTTCCACCATTAGATGTTACAATTTTAAACCATTCGCCACGTTCAATATTTGCCGTACCTTCAAATAATAGATGTTCAAAAAAATGTGCAAAGCCTGTTCGTTCTGGGTTTTCATCTTTTGCGCCAACGTGATACATAACAGCTGTTGTAACAACCGGTGCTGCATTGTCTTGGTGTAAGATAACATGCAAACCATTATCTAATGTGTACTCTATAAAATTTACTTTTTGTGCCATAATTGATTGCATTGCTAAAACACATAAAAGTAGTATCATACCTTTTTTCATACTAAAATGTTTAAAATTAATTAAATAATTACAAATTTATAACTATTAAGACGTTTTAAGAATAAAAATGTTACAATTATTTAATTATTTTTTTAATGTTCAATTTTTTAAAAAACAATTTTCATGGTTAAATTTCACACGATATAGTTTATAAAACAATATTGAATAAGAACAAAACTAGAAATTTTAATAGAGATTTACTTCAATACAAGTCAATTTTATGGACTTTAAAATAACAATTTGCTTAATAGTTGTATTTTTGTTGGGTACTAATGTAAAAATTAACAAAAGGTATAAAATTTAATTTAATGAAAATTTAAAATCAGTAGTTTTACCAAATTTTATTTTTTTAATAAAAATCAACAAATTGTAATTTATGAGTACTATTATTAAATATCTTCTTGCCATAATTATTTTTTATTTTTTTATAGGAAACATACAGTCTCAAAATAAAAAAATAGATAACTTAAAAAATGAGCTATCTATTCACAAAGAACGAGATACTACAAGAGTTAAAACGT
>CAZOQL010000106.1:0-8116 GCA_964582005.1 uncultured Flavobacteriaceae bacterium
AATTTAATTAAAATATTCATAGATGGTCCAGAAGTATCTTTAAATGGATCTCCAACAGTATCTCCAGTTATTGCAGCTTCATGAGCAGCAGAACCTTTGTATGTCATTTCTCCATTAATCATTACACCAGCTTCAAAAGATTTTTTTGCATTGTCCCAAGCGCCACCAGCGTTGTTTTGGAAGATTGCCCAAAGCACACCAGAAACAGTAACACCAGCCATATAACCACCCAACATTTCGGCAATCATTAATCTATCCATACCAAATGCCATTGGTAAAAATGTAATTACTAATGGGAAACCAATTGTTAATAAACCTGGTAACATCATTTCTTTTAAAGATGCTTTTGTAGAAATTTCTACACATTTATCGTATTCTGGTTTTCCAGTTCCGTCCATAATCCCTGGAATTTCTCTAAACTGACGTCTTACCTCATAAACCATTTCCATTGCTGCTTTTCCAACAGCATTCATTGCTAAAGCAGAAAATACTACAGGAACCATTCCACCTATAAATAACATTGCTAAAACTGGTGCTTTAAAGATGTTAATTCCATCAATACCTGTAAAAGTTACATAAGCAGCAAAAAGTGCTAAAGATGTTAGTGCTGCCGAAGCAATAGCAAAACCTTTACCAGTTGCAGCCGTTGTATTACCAACAGTATCTAAAATATCGGTACGTTCTCTAACGATAGGATCTTGTTCACTCATTTCGGCAATTCCACCTGCATTATCTGCAATAGGACCAAAAGCATCAATAGCTAACTGCATTGCAGTAGTTGCCATCATTGCTGATGCAGCCATTGCTACACCATAAAAGCCTGCAAAAGCATAAGAAGACCAAATTGCAGCAGCAAATAAAATTACGGTAGGAAAGGTTGAAATCATACCTGTTGCTAAACCTGCAATGATATTTGTTCCTGCTCCAGTAGCCGATTTCTC
Source organism: uncultured Flavobacteriaceae bacterium (assembly GCA_964582005.1). Lineage (GTDB taxonomy): Bacteria > Bacteroidota > Bacteroidia > Flavobacteriales > Flavobacteriaceae > S010-17. Next base: position 942 of record CAZOQL010000106.1, read on the forward strand.
TACAATATTTAAAATTGGTTTTTTACCTAAACCTGTATAATACTCAGTTACTGAAGAGATTACAGCTCCAACAACTAGTCCTACTAATGCTGCATAAAATACACGCATTGCAGTAATATCTCTTAAAACATTTCCATTAGATTCGAAAAAATTCATTTTCATAGTTTCTGGTAACATCCAAGTTATTAGGAAGTAAGATGAAATTGCTACTAAGGCAATAGAAAACCAATTTCCTTTATTTAAAGCACCCATAACTTGAGCAGCTTTTGCATCGTTTGATTTGATACTTACTAACATTGTTCCTAATAAAGAAATGATAATACCTGATCCAGCAATAGACATTGGTAATAAGATTGGTCCAATTTTACCAAAACCTTTAAAGATATCAATGTTATTTACATCAATAATATAGTTTCCTAAAACCATTGCAGCTAATACCGTTGCTACATAAGAGCCAAATAAATCTGCTCCCATTCCTGCAACATCACCTACATTATCACCTACATTATCAGCAATTGTAGCTGGGTTTCTTGGGTCATCTTCTGGTATTCCAGCTTCTATTTTACCAACTAAATCTGCTCCAACATCAGCAGCTTTTGTATATATTCCACCACCAACTCTTGCAAATAAAGCGATAGATTCAGCTCCTAAAGAAAAACCTGCTAAGGTTTCTAAAATTACAGTCATATCTGCTGTATTTGTCCAACCATCTGGCATAAAAATATTAAAGAATATAATGAAAAACACCGTTAAACCTAAAACTGCTAAACCAGCAACACCTAAGCCCATTACTGTTCCACCACCAAAAGATACTTTTAAAGCATTTGGTAAACTTGTTTTTGCTGCTTGAGTTGTTCTTACATTTGTTTTAGTTGCTATTTTCATTCCCATATTTCCTGCATAAGCAGAGAAAAATGCACCAAAAATAAATGCAACTACTATTAAAATATGTGTAGAAGGCACTACAAACGAAACGATGGCAAGTAATATACTTACAACTACTACAAAAATTGCTAAAAGTTTATATTCTGCTTTTAAGAAAGCTAAAGCGCCTTCGTAAATGTGGTCTGCAATTTCTTTCATTTTACCATCACCTGCATCTTGTTTCATTACCCAAGATTTTTTGTAAAACATATAAGCTAAGCCTATAAGTGCTGCCACAATTGGCATATAAATCATCAATGATTCCATAAATTTTATATTAATTAGTTAATTTATTTCGTTTTTAAGCGGTTGCAAAAGTAGTGAAACTTACTTATATAACAAAACCTCAAATTTATTAATTTGAGGTTTTGAAAATTTATAAATTATATAGTGAAGTTTATCCTATTTAGGTTTTTGTTCTAAAATATCAAAAAACTGATCTAATTTAGGTAAAATTATGATTTTTGTACGTCTATTTCTTGCTCTACCTTGTGGTGTATCATTAGCTTCTAACGGTGTAAACTCACTTCTACCTGAAGCTATTAATCTGTTAGGAGCAATACCATATTCATTTTGCAAAACACGTAAGACTGCGGTTGCTCGTTTGGTACTTAAATCCCAATTGTCTTTTAGACAAGCGGTATTAATTCCAACATTATCTGTATGACCTTCAACCATTACTTCCATATCTGGTCTATTTTTAATTACGGTTGCTACTTTACCTAATATTTCTTTTGCTTTTGGAGAAATTGTTGCGCCACCACTTGTAAACAATAGCTTGTCCGATAAGGATATATAAACAACGGTTTTTTCTACATCTATTTGAATATCTTGGTCTTGAATTCCTGCTGCTAATTCTCTTTTTAAATGAAATGCAACGGCTAAATTAATAGAATCTTTTCTTTTCATTGCACCACGAATACCATTAATGTATTTATCTTTTTCGCTCAATTGCGCAATTACAGTTTTAATATTATCACTAGCTCCTTTGGTTAAAACAGTTAAATTATCTACTTGTTGTAAAGAATTTTTATTTTGTTGTTCTAAGTTTTTTATTTGTTGGTTCAACAAGATAATTTGTTCATTTAATCCACCAACTCTCGTACTACTTCCTGTTTTCTCTAATAAACATTTTTGTTTTTCTATCTCACATTTTTGCAAACTAGCTTTTACATTAACAAGTTGTTGAGCAGCATCTGCCATTTGAGTTTCTAAAGTTGTATACTTTTTTTTAGAAACACAAGAGCTTAGTAAAAAAGCACTTGCAATCAATACAATAATTATTTTTTTCATGATATATTTATTTTATGCTAAATTATAACTTAGTTGTTTAATTAAACCTTTAATTTTACTTTTTATTTTGATTTAACAAAAATTTAATACTTGTGAAAAATATTGTAATTATTATAAGTTTTCTAATGTTATTTTCTTGTAAGCCAAAAAGTAAGTTCACATTTTTAAACGGTACTGCTTTTGGAACCAAATTTACCATCACTTATAAGGATGATTCTCAAAGGGATTTCACTCTCCAAATAGATAGTTTAATTAAAAGTGTTAACAAATCATTATCTACGTATGATAAAACTTCGGATATTTCAAAAATAAATAAAGGCGATAGTACTATAATTGTAGATGAAAAATTTAAAGAGGTCTTTAAAAAATCAAAGCGAATTTACTTAGAAACTAATGGTGTTTTTGATCCAACTATTGGGAGTTTAGTTAATGCTTGGAATTTTGGTCCCGAAAAAAAATTATACGAATTAGATTCTGCCAAAGTAAATGCATTAATGCATTTAGTTGGTTTTAATAAGGTTCGTTTACAAAACAATAAAATAAGTAAACAACATGCTAAAACTTATTTTGATTTTAATGCTATTGCAAAAGGATACGGAATTGATATTATAGGTCGTTTTTTTGAAAACAACAATATTACAGACTATATGATTGAAATTGGTGGCGAAGTGAGAGCTAGAGGAAAATCTCCATCTGCTAAAAGTTGGAAAATTGGTATTGAACAACCTAATTTTGATGGAACACAATCCGTTCAAAAAATAATTTCATTACAAAATGAATCTATGGCAACTTCTGGTACGTATCGGAAATTTAAAGTAGCTAAGAATGGTACTAAATACGCACATATTATTGATACAAAAACTGGTTATCCTGCAAAAAGCAAGATACTAAGTGCATCGGTAATTGCACCTATTGATTGTGCTGATGTTGATGGATACGCAACAGCTTTAATTGCTTTAGGCTTAGAGAAAAGTAAATTATTCTTACAAAAACATCCTGAATTAAAAGTGTTTTTAATTTACAGCGATACCAAAGGTGAAATACAAATTTTTAAAACGCCAAATCTTCATTAATCTAAATACGTTTTATAAATTATTCGATTTGTAGTGTATTTAATAATATTTCTAATTCAAACATGTAATCTCTTTTTTTATAATTTGGAGCATAGACAAATCCTTCTACAACAAGTATTCTATTGTTTTTTTTGTCTAAAACAGAATAGTTTAAAAATGGACCAGCCATAAAACCATTTTTCATTTCCCAAGTACCGCGAGTTTCAAACGTTTTTTTACCTGCTAAGGTTGTTTCAAAACGCAATGGAGTAAAAGCTTCTTCGGTTATCATATACATGTCACCTTTAGTACCAACAACATATTTTTTTGCTTTTTTATTTCTGTTTTTAATGATGTTTTCTCCATTTAAATCTTCTTGATTCGTAATTGAAACTGCATACATTTGTATGTTTAAACTACCTTGTGGTATTTCTTTTTTAAACCATATATAATTTAAGGTGTCGTAGACTTTCATATAACCATAAGGCATTTTAATAGATGCATTTAAGTTTTTAAAAGTGTTGATATTATTTACATCCCAATATTTAGTAAGTAACTTTTTCTTATATATTTTTAAATCGGATTTTCTAAAAACAGCTATCATCTCATCTCCATTTTTGGTGATTTGAGCAATCATTTCTTTTTTAGTATTGGCAGTAATGCTAATAATTTTTTGAGGTGTAGCGTGTTTGTCTTTCGTAATTTTAAATGATTTTTCTTTACCAAATATTATTTTTACAATATTTCTACTTGGTTTTAATATTTTATTAAAATTTCTTGGTGCAATTTGACTTAAATTAAAAGTTGGCTCGTCTTGTGAAAAACCTACTATATTTTTGGCTAAATTGGCACGTAATGCATCGCCAATTTCATCATTATCTCCTTGCCAATCTTGATTTTCGATAACAATTAACACTTCATTAATTCTTCCAGTTGATGAAGGTTTAATGATTTCGTTTTTTGTGTTACAAGATAAAAAAGTAGTAATAATTAGTGTGCTAAATAAAAAATTTCTCATAATATAAATTAGGTTTGAATAGGCTTAATCACAATAATTATACCAAAAAAATCATGGTAAAAATAGTGTTTATTAATTACCTAATTTTCAATTAGATTGTATATTTTAGCAAGTTATACAATAAAGATATGCGCTGGAACATACAACAAGAGCCCGATAGTAAAAAAGCAACCGCACTTGCAAAGGCTATTAATGTTGAATTACCTATCGCAAAATTATTAGTTTTACGAGGCATAGAAACCTACGACCAAGCAAAAACTTTTTTTAGACCTAATCTTAACGAGTTACATAATCCTTTTTTGATGAAAGATATGAGCTTAGCTGTAACGAGAATAGAAGAAGCCATTTCTTCTAAAGAAAACATTATGATTTTTGGAGATTATGATGTAGATGGTACTACAGCAGTTTCTTTAGTGTACACTTTCTTAACGGAAACATATCCGAATGTGACAACGTATATTCCAGATCGTTATGAAGAAGGTTATGGCATATCTTATCAATCCATAGATTATGCATCTGATAATAATATTGGATTAATAATTGCTTTAGATTGTGGTATTAAGGCGATAGATAAAATTACCTATGCAAATACAAAAAAGATAGATTATATTATTTGCGATCATCATCGTCCAGGCAAAAAAGTGCCAAAAGCGATTGCTATTCTAAATCCGAAACAAGAAGATTGTTCGTACCCTTATGACGAGTTGTGTGGTTGTGGCGTTGGCTTTAAATTAATACAGGCTTTAGGAAAAAAAAGAAATTTAGATACCAATCATTTTATACCATATTTAGACTTGGTTGCTACAGCAATAGCTGCCGATATTGTTCCCGTTACGGGAGAAAATAGAATTTTAGCTTACTTTGGGATGCAGGTGATTAATCAAAACCCTAGAATTGGTATAAAAGCATTAATGACACAAATAAAAAGACCCATTTTAAATATAACCGATGTGGTTTTTACTATTGCGCCAAGAATTAATGCTGCTGGTAGAATGAAATCAGGCTTACACGCTGTAAATTTATTAACCGAAACAGATTTTGAGAAAGCCAAACAAATTGCAGTAACTATTGAGAAGTATAATATTGATAGAAAAGAATTAGACAAACAAATTACCGCCGAAGCATTAAGACAAATTGTACAAAATAAAGAAGAAAAAGATTTTACAAGCGTAGTTTTTGATGCAAATTGGCACAAAGGTGTTATTGGTATTGTTGCATCTCGTTTAATTGAAAATTATTACAGACCAACACTCGTTTTTACAAAAAGTGGTGATTTTTACGCTGCTTCGGCAAGATCGGTTAGAGGTTTTGATGTTTACAAGACTTTAGAAACGTGTAGTGAATTTATAGAGCAATTTGGCGGTCATAAATATGCTGCTGGGTTAACTTTAAAACCGGAAAACTACCTTAAATTTAAAGCTAAATTTGAAGCTGTCGTAAAAAACAGTATTCCAAAGGAATTATTAGTTCCAGAAATCAGAATTGATAGTTGCTTTTTTTTATCGGATTTAACTCCTAAATTCAATCGTATTATAAAACAATTTGGACCTTTTGGACCTCAAAACATGAAACCTGTTTTTTTAAGTTCTGGTTTACGAGATAATGGTTACGGCAAAAAAATTGGAGAAGATGGTGCGCATTTAAAATTACAAATTATTTCTGGTAGTGATACTAAAACCTATAACGCCATAGGTTTTAATTTAGGTAAAAAACAACATTTAACCAATAATGGTACTTCATTTGAAATAGCATTCACCGTAGAAGAAAACTTTTGGAATGGCATTACCTCATTACAACTAAACGTAAAAGATATTAGACAGTATGAATAATCAGTTAAAAATTACATTACTAAGTCTAATTCGATTTGGAATATTCGTGCTTTTTTGGGTCATACTAAACTTAACCACAACCTTACCTAATCCGTATATCGCAATAATTGCCGCCTTATTAATGTTTGTTTTGTCACCACGTTTTAAAACACATGACACACAAAGTGGACAAGTAACAATAATACGTTGGTTTTTATTAAAAAAACCAATTAGAATTGACAGAAATTAATTCGTTTTTTCTTTTAATAAATAAATATAAACAGGGTAATGATCACTATAACCGCCAGTAAAATTAGCACCTGACCAAGATCTGAAAGGATAACCTTTCCAACGTCCTTTTTTTTGTGTCATATATCTTGGGCTAAATATATTTGCCTTAAATAATTTATAGGTAGTAAAATCTTTATTGGTTGTTATCAAAGGTGATGTTAGCATAATTTGATCAAATAAATTAATATTATCTCTATATACCAATGTACTCATCCCATTAGCAAACATTTTTGCCATAGGGTTATAAATAGAACCTTTTTCTAAACCTTCTTTTTTAGATTTTGCTTTCAACACTTTGGTAATACTTGTATTTATAGGATCATCGTTAAAATCCCCCATAATTATTACTTTAGGGTTTGGATATTCTTCTTTTAATTCATTCATTATTTTGATATTTAAAGCTGCTGCTTTTTCTCTTGAAGGTCTACTTTTCTGTTCGCCACCTCTTCTTGAAGGCCAATGATTTACAATAACATGAATCATTTCATCATCTAACAAACCAGTTACTAATAATTGATCTCTTGTTGGATATGATTTTCCATTAGAACCTGGAGGCAATATTAATTCATAACTTTTGTGATCTATAGGTTTAAAATATCTTTTTTGATATAATAAAGCTACATCAATACTACGTGCGTCTGGAGATTCGTAATGAATAATACCGTAATCTTTATTTTTTAAATGCTTATTGGCAATTAAGTCTTCTAAAACTGCTCGATTTTCAATTTCGGAAACACCAATAATTGCAGGGCTTGTTTTTACTTTTTCTAAACCAATTTCAGAAATAAC
>CAZOQL010000107.1:0-7947 GCA_964582005.1 uncultured Flavobacteriaceae bacterium
GTGGAGTCGGATTTAATGTATATGACAGGGATTTAAAAACATTTACTTTTGTTAATTTTCCAAATAATAAAAATCCACAACAAGTATTGTATGATACTGACCTAAATTTGACTTGGGCTTTTGCAAGAAACGGAAATACCACCTATCTTTTTACCTATGATGGCACTACACTTACAGAAATTGCTAATTTAGGAACAACTATTAATACTAATGCAACTTTAATTTATAAAAACAACCATATTTATTTAGGAAATACTAATGGTTTATATAAAATTGATATTTCAGATTATACAAATACGGTTCCTATAACCCATTATGACAGTACAACAACACCAAATATACCTTACGATAGAGTTAACGATTTACAATTTGACACCAACGGCGATTTATGGTTAGCAAGTAATGAAACTAATGATGCAGGTATTGTTAAATTTAATATTGCCAATGAAACTTACGACTTGTATCAATTAGGAAGACCCGACAATCCTGCAATCGATATTAAATTTCAAAAATTAGCATTAGATCAAAACGATTTAATTTGGGCGGTAGGAAGTAATTATGGTGGTTTAGTAAAACTAACCTTTACAGGAACAACGGCTAATTGGGAACTACTATCTCTAGCCGATTTAACCACTTTAGGCGTACCCATTACTTACATACCAAATAATGTATATTTTAGAAACGATAAATTTTATTTTACCATAACCGATTTTTCTTCGGGAAACAATTCTAATTACGAAGTTATCATAAACGACAATAACGTGTGGTCTGGTAGAAATGATAATGAAGCAGGAAACTTATCTACAAGAATGAACAAGAGATTTACTGAAAATTTACCAGACGATAATGGTGGTGTTTGGTGGTTTAACAGGTATGATGATATTGTAGTGTATCGTGACAATGAGGACAATCATCAATCTTTATTAATAGATGTTGGTTTTAATAACTACGCTATAGACGTAGATAATAAAGCTATTATTAAAGGTGGAAACCCTAATGAAATACGAAAAATAGATTTTCCTAATGCAATATCCATACAAAGCGCAAACAATCAAGCCACAGCAATGCAACAAGTTGGTAATCAAACTTGGATTTATGATAAATCTGTACCAAAAATAGATATTTATCAAAATGGTGCTTTAATCAATACACACACTTTAGATGAAACGGATTATCAACATTTTCACAATATGGCAGTTGATGATGACGACAATGCTTGGTTTATGCGTTATGTTAGTGGAAATCAATTGCAAATTAAAAAATTTGATACCACAACAGCCACAACAACTTCAACAACATCTTTTAACAGCACAGAATATTTAGGCGCTTTAAGAAAAATAATTGCGGCGCCAAACAATACCATTTGGGTTATTGGTGCAAACGGAATAATGTACATTGAAAATGGTAATTTCCATTCCTTTTTAGTTGCTAACTATAGCGAACTATACAAAATAGTTGATGCCGTTGTTGATACTAACGGAAAATTATATTTACTTAGAAACGATCTTGCAGCCATTATAACGTTTGAGAATCCAACAACAACACCTATAATTACCAATCTAATTATAGAAGATAATAATTCAATATTACCATCATTAGACCATTATAGACCAGCAACCATTGCAATTGATAGCGAAGGTAGTATTTGGACACATGCCTCACTAAATACGTTTAAATTAATTGATGATGATTTTGCAGTAGAATATCGAAGACAAGCATATACAGCAAATGTTAATCAAGAAGAAGTTCTATCAAAAGTTCAGGTTTACCCAAACCCAACTAATGGTTTACTTACTATTAATGCAAATAATGCGATAGACAATGTTGAAGTATATTCAGTTTTAGGAAAAAAAGTATTTGAAAAAGAAAATAGTAATATCTTAAACCTTAGCAAACTAAATTCAGGAATTTATTTGCTAAAAATATTCAGTAAAAATACAATTACTAGCAAACGAATAATTATTAAATAACACCAATTTTAATTTTTTTTAAAAATCATGTTTACCTTTTAAAATTTTAAACACTAATCTAATAGAAACACTTTAAAAACAAATAAAAATGAAAAAAATAAATAAAATTACTTTATTATTAATTGCGGTATTTTTATACCAAAACACGTATTCTCAAACCAATATCGGTGTAGGTTTGGCTTACGGAAACAAAATAAGTTCGATTGGTATTAATGTAAATGCGCAATTCTTTATTACCGATAATATTGCAGTATCACCAGACTTTTCTTACTATTTTCCGAACACCGCTAGTATAATTATTGGGTATAAAAGAAAATGGTATGAAGCTAATATAAATGGTAATTATTACCCAAAATTAAACTTAGTTGATGGTAAACTAAAACCTTATGGTTTGGTTGGTGTTAATTATTCTATCATTAGCTATCCGTATTATAATTTTCTTACAGGAAATCACGAAGGTAAAGTGTCGCAATTAGGAGCAAATATTGGCGTTGGAGCAACTTTTAATATTGGCAAAAAAATACTTCCTTTTGCGCAAATAAAATATACACTAATAAAGTCTTACAATCAAGCACAAATATTGGTTGGTATAAAATACGAATTGTAAAATTAATAAGGGGTTTATACCCAATAAAAAACAGGGTAATTCCCCTATAAAACATATGAAAATTTGCATTTATTCATAAACCATAAATATAATAAGAATGAAAAACATTAAAATAAGTTTAATTTTAGCACTCGGTTTACTCGTATTCAGTTGTGGAAGTGATGATGATCCTGTGGCACAACCAAACCCAACCATTACAACTATTAGTCCAACAAGTGGTCCGAAAACAACCATTGTAACTATAAATGGACAAGATTTTGGAACAGATTTAAACAACGTTTCTGTATACTTTAATGATGTTGAAGGTACGGTTCAAGCTGTTACAAACACACAAATTACTGCTCAAGTTCCTGCAAGAGCTTATACAGGAATAGTAAAGGTTGTAGTATCAAATAAAGAAACCAATGGTCCTATTTTTACCTATACCATCATAGATATTCAAACAAGTACCTTTGCTGGTAGTACAGAAGGTAATGTAGACGGGCAAGGTGCCAATGCACAATTTGCTGTTTTAGGTCAAATGGCGATGGATTCTAACGGTACTATTTTTGTAGCTGACCCTCATAATCATAGAATACGAAAAATTACACCTAGTGGTGTCGTAAGTACTTTTGCTGGTAGTACAAGTGGTTTTGCAGACGGACAAGGTACAAATGCACAATTTAATAGTCCTTATGGATTAGCAATAGACAGTAATGATACTGTTTTTGTTTGTGATAGTAATAATAATAAAATACGGAAAATCACACCTAGTGGTGTCGTGAGTACTTTTGCTGGTAGTACAAGTGGTTTTGCAAACGGGCAAGGTACAAATGCGCAATTTGATTCTCCATACGGGTTGGCAATAGACGCTCAAAACAACTTATATGTAGCAGATTATTACAATAAAAAAATACGGAAAATTACACCTAGTGGTGTGGTGAGTACTTTTGCTGGTAGTACAAATGGTAATGTAGACGGGCAAGGAACAACTGCGCAATTTAGAAGTCCAATAGGTATAACAATTGATGCTGATAATACTATTTATGTTGGTGATGAAGGAAATTATAATATACGAAAAATTACGCCAAACGGTATGGTAAGTACTTTAGCAGGAAGTGGAAGTTCAGGATTTACAAATGGTCAAGGTACTGCTGCACAATTTACTAGCCCAACAGGTTTGGCAGTAGATAAACAAGGTACTATTTATGTAGCAGATTATTCTAATCATAAAATACGAAAAATCACACCAAACGGTATGGTAAGTACTTTTGTAGGAAGTACTATTGGTTTTACTAATGGTAATGGTTCAAATACACAATTTTATAATCCCTATGATGTTATTGTAGATACTAATTATGATGTTTATGTTGCAGATAGAGGCAATTATAAAATACGAAAAATTACGCAAGAGTAAAGTAAATTATTTGAATTAATGTAGCGTTGAAAAGTGTCTTTTTTATAAAGGCACTTTTCTTTTTTGCGCCTTTGTTTGCAATTGTAACAAAATCAACTTGTAGTGTGAATTTTAAATTTTAACTTTTTGATTTACTGATTCTTATGTTTTTTGTTTTTTATCCTAAAATTAGTAAAAAATTCATTTTGTTAAAAAGTAGTCTTGTTTTGTGAATAAGTAACCCTTTTATTATGAACATATTTTTTCTTTCTTTGTAAGGAACAAATCACTTCTTAAATTAAGCGTGTTTTACCCTAAAATGTATACATCGCATTATGCTGATTTTTTTAGGAAAAGTAAACAGGTTATTTGTTATTAATAAACATTCTTTTACGGGGATTTTTGAAAACAATTTATATGAAAATTACACAAATAATAAAAAGAGACTACGAAACAAACCCGTTTGTATTAGAAAAAATAACCAATGCTATTGAAAAGGCAATGCTATCGGTTAATAATGGTGGTAGAGAAGATGCTGTTGCAATTTCAAAAATAGTTATCGGTTCTTTATTAGAAAGAAAATTAAAAGATCCTAATTATATTCCTACAGTAGAGCAAGTACAAGATATTGTAGAAGATAAATTAATGGATAGTCCTTTTAGAGATGTTGCCAAAGCATATATTTTATATAGAAATGAGCAAAACAGAATCCGAAAAACAGATATTTTTGAAAAAAGAATTAGCCTTAAACCATACGAATATCCAGAATTAAACGATTATGTAGATGCTATTAGACATTCCTATTGGATCCATACCGAGTTTAATTTTACAAGCGATATTCAAGATTATAAAACCGCTTTAACCGACTCGGAACAAAATGCATTAAAAAACACCTTGTTAGCGATATCACAAATTGAAGTAGCTGTAAAAACATTTTGGGGTGATATTTATCAAAAAATGCCCAAACCTGAAATAGGTTCGGTTGGTGCAACTTTTTCGGAAAGCGAAGTAAGACACCAAGATGCATATTCACACCTTTTAGAAATCTTAGGGCTTAACGATGAATTTAAAAATTTAAAGAAAAAGCCAGTTATAATGAAGCGTGTGCAATATTTAGAAGCCGCATTAAAAAATTCTAAAAGTGAAGATAATAAAGAATATGCCGAATCGGTTTTACTATTTTCTCTTTTTATAGAACATGTTTCTTTGTTTTCGCAATTTTTAATAATAATGGCGTTTAATAAACATAAAAACTTATTTAAAGGCATTTCTAATGTGGTAGAAGCTACCTCAAAAGAAGAACAAATACATGGTGATTTTGGTATTGATTTAATTAATATCATCAAAAAAGAAAACCCAGATTGGTTTGATGATAATTATAATAAAATGATTCAAGAAACCTGTAAAGAAGCTTTTCTTTCTGAAAGTAAAATAATTGATTGGATTTTTGAAGATGGAGAATTAGATTTTCTACCAAAAAATGTACTAAATGAATTTATAAAAAACAGGTTCAATAATTCTTTAGAAAGTATCGGTATTGGAAAAATATTTGATATAGACGATGCTTTATTAACAGAAACCGAATGGTTTGATGATGAAATTATTGGCACAAAACATGGAGATTTCTTCGTAAAAAGATCCATAAACTACAGCAAACGAACTAAAAGTATAACTAGCGATGATTTATTTTAATAATTAAAATTTACCCCTTTAAAATATGAATGAAAAAATAACCAAACAAGAAACCACTATCACTGACCACGATAGATTAGTACAAGCAAGAAAGAATGCTAGAAAAGAAATGGAAAAAACACAACCAGAAATAACTTGGTTGACTGAAAATAGTCGTAAGTTTTTAGAAGCGGGTTATCTTACCAAAGACACAAGTCCCGAAGAAAGAATTATGGAAATTGCGCTTCACGCCGAGAGTATTTTAAAAATGGAAGGGTTTGCCACTAAATTTTATGGTTATATGGCGGCAGGTTATTATTCGTTAGCTTCGCCAGTTTGGTCTAATTTTGGTAAAAAACGTGGTTTGCCAATTAGTTGTTTTGGTTCAAGTATTGAAGACGATATGGGTGATATTTTATATACCCAATCCGAAGTTGGTATGATGTCAAAATTAGGTGGCGGAACTTCGGGTTATTTTGGTCATCTTAGACCAAGAGGTGCTGAGGTTAAAAATAATGGAATTTCTTCTGGTTCAGTGCATATTATGCAATTGTTTGAGAAAATGGTAGATATTGTAAGTCAAGGTTCGGTTAGACGTGGTCGTTTTTCACCATATTTACCAATTGACCATAAAGATATTAAAGAATTTTTAGAAATAGGTACAGAAGGTAATCCAATACAAGAATTAACCCATGGCGTTACAGTAAGTGATAAATGGATGCAAGAAATGATTGATGGTGATGTAGATAAGAGAACCATTTGGGCAAAAGTACTACAGCGTAGAGGTGAAATTGGTTATCCATATATTTTATTTAGCGATCACGCTAATAATGGAACCGTTGATGTATATAAAGATAAAAATTTAAAAATATTAGCAAGTAATTTATGTACTGAAATAATGTTACCTTCCAACGATAATTGGTCGTTTGTTTGCTGTTTATCTTCGGTTAACCTTTTACATTATGATCAATGGAAAGATACCGATGCTGTAGAAACACTTACGTATTTCTTAGACGCAGTAATGGATGAATTTATTACCAAATTAGAAGTTTTTAAAGATTCTGAAAATAGAGACGATAAACTTACCTTTACCTTTATGGAAAAGGCATATAACTTTGCTAAAGATAATAGAGCTTTAGGTTTAGGTGCTTTAGGATGGCATTCTTTATTGCAATCAAAAATGCTCGCTTTTGATAGTGAAAAAGCGTATTTACTAAATAATGAAATCTTTAAAACCATTAAGGAACGTTCTTACAAAGCATCTGCCGAATTAGCAAAACTTTTAGGCGAACCAAAAGTTTTAAAGGGTTACGGAAGAAGAAACACTACTTTAAACGCTATTGCTCCTACAACCTCATCCGCATTTATATTAGGGCAAGTTTCACAAGGTATTGAGCCTATTTGGTCTAATAGTTATGTGAAAGATATTGCAAAAATTAAAACAACTATTAAAAACCCTTTTTTAGAAACTTTGTTAGAAGAAAAAGGGCAAAATACAAGAGATGTTTGGAGAAGTATTAGAGATTATGATGGTTCGGTACAACATTTAGATTTCTTATCCGATCACGAAAAAGAGGTGTTTAAAACCTTTCCTGAATTAGATCAAACCGCTATTGTTTATCAAGCTTCTACTAGACAAAATCATATTGATCAAGGACAATCTATTAACGTTATGGTACATCCAGATATGCCAATTAAAGAGGTAAATAATATTTATATTACCGCTTGGAAATTAGGTGTAAAATCTATGTACTACCAACACAGTATGAATGCTGCACAAAAATTTAAGCAAAAGAAAGATTGTGTTAGTTGTGAAGGTTAATAAATTTTAAAATCATACCTAAAAAACCATGTAATGCAACAAGAATTTAAAGTAACTAAAGATATTTTAGCTTCGTCAGGGCAACGATTGGCTAATCTTTTTTTAGATAGAATTATTTTTTATGCTTTTTTTGGCGCATTAGGTATTGTTGGTTTTCTTTTTTAGATAGTTTAGAAAATATAAACCGATTGGAAGATTTTTTATATACTAGTGCTTTTTTCTTTTTATTGTATTTAATATTGGAATCTACTACGCAAAAAACCATTGGTAAATTTGCTTCTAAAACGATGGTTGTCTTAGAAAATGGTGAAAAACCTAGTACAAATACCATAGCAATACGAACCCTTTGTAGATTCATTCCTTTTGATATTTTTTCTTATTTAGGAGCAAATACTTATGGTTGGCATGATTCTATTTCTAAAACCTATGTCGTAGATATTAAAAAATTTAAAGCTAAAAAAGAACGTATCTTAGATTTTGAACAACTAGGTAAAGATCAAGT